>CAIJLM010000334.1 GCA_903821495.1 uncultured Chthonomonas sp.
CGGCGACGCTGAAGGGGAGACTGCTTCGCCGAACGGACAACGCGTCGCTTTCGGGCAGAACGCTACGCTTCCAGATAGACGGCGCGGATGTTGGAACGGCGACTACGGACTCAATGGGCGTGGCTCTGTTGAGTTACACGATACCCTCAAACGCAACAGTAGGCGTACACGCCTTGGGTGTGTTTTTCGATGGAGATGCGCTCTATCTGAGCGGTAGCGAAACGAGCCATACGCTTACGGTGACGAAAATCGAAACACAAATAACTGCGAAGAACTGTAGCGGTAGCCCCGGCTATACGTCCGCGCTTAAAGCGGTGTTATCGCAAAAATCAGGAGGTAGCGCACTCTCCGGCGCGACTCTCTCTTTCACCATAGATGGCAACCTGATTGGAACAGCGGTAACGGATGGAACCGGATTAGCCTCTCTTCCCTACACGTTCGACGAAACCTACAGCGCTGGAAACCATGTTATAGGGGCGAACTATGCAGGAGATGCAAACTACACTCCCTCGGTTGCAAAGGGGACTCTCACTGTTGTCGCGGCGAAGACTCAGGTAGCGGCAACCTCAACGGGGGGGAGACAGGGCGCTACGGCGACGCTGAAGGGGAGACTGCTTCGTCGAACGGACAGCGCGTCGCTTTCGGGCAGAACGCTACGCTTCCAGATAGACGGCGCGGATGTTGGAACGGCGACTACGGACTCAATGGGCGTGGCTCTGTTGAGTTACACGATACCCTCAAACGCAACAGTAGGCGTACACGCTTTGGGTGTGTTTTTCGATGGAGATGCGCTCTATCTGAGCGGTAGCGAAACGAGCCATACGCTTACGGTGAAGTAGGCTAACATATAGAAGCCCCGCCGCCTATTTCAAATAGGAGGCGGGGCTTTTTCGCTATGAGCCTACCAAGTGACCTTCTCTTTGTTCATCGCTTTGTAGACGACGTAGACTAGCCCGACAAACGCCGCAATCAGCGCTACTTTCCAAAGAAGTATCATCGCGATAGCGAGAACCCATTTGATAAGTCCCCAGACTAAGAGGACGGCGATAATAGCGAGAATGAGTTTTCCAATGTCTTTCATGTTTTTGCTCCAAGCGGGGTTAAAGGTTTGGCGCAACCCCTGAACGCCATTTTGTGTTCCTAATCTCTACTACTGCGCCCGAATGCCTCCCGTTTCAAAACCTTCCTGTTATCTTTCTCACACCTGCGTTGGGAGGCTATGCGGTAAGGTTTACGCTTCGCAGAAGGCGGCTATCCGTGAGAATCTTACCTGTCTCGCCCTGCGCGGCGATTTCGTGGCTCTCGTTCATAACTACACAGCGCGTAGCGATGCGGGCGGCGAGAGAGAGGTCGTGCGTCGCGGTAATGAGGGTTTTGCCCGCGCCATGCAGTTGGCGAAGCAGCGAGATTAACTCCTCTTGCGAGCGCGGGTCTAGCCCTGTAGTAGGCTCATCCAGTAGAAGAACCTCCGGGTTTATGGTCAGTACGCACCCCAAGCAGACCTTACGCTTTTCGCCTCCCGACAGTTGAAAAGGCGAACGCTCCAGCAAGTGCGTCACGCGCAGTAGTTCGGCGATGTCTTGCACTCGCCGCTCAGTCTCCGCTCTAGCAAGCCCCATCTGTAGGGGCGCGAACGCCAACTCCTCGCGCACAGTAGGGGAGAAGAGTTGCGCGTCTGCGTTTTGAAAGACAAACCCCGTCTTGCGGCGGAACCTAGCCGCCGTCTGCATATCGCGCAGGCTCGTCTCTGTGAGAGTTTCGCCAAACGCCTTAATTGTCCCCGATGTCGGAAACAGAAGCCCATTCAGAAGTTTGATAAGAGTGCTTTTACCGCACCCGTTAGCCCCCAAAATAGCCACGCTCTCGGACGGATGTATCGCTAGGTCGATGCAGTGAACCGCCTTTAGTTCGGGGTTGTACTGGTAGGAAACCGCGTTGAGTTGAAAGAGAGGTTCTTGGGGCATTAGCGCCCCCCTATCCATACGGTCAGCGCGACGACTGCAAGTAGCCACGCCGAATCGCGAACCCGCCATGACGTAAGGGCGGACTGTGGAAAGTCGCCACGAAAGCCGCGAGAGAGCAGGGCTTGATGTATCTCGTCTACAAGCGAAAGGGTTTTTCCAAAAAACGCCGTAACGCTGAATCCCACAAAGCGCCTTCCCGCCTCCGCCGATTCAACGCCGACCAGCCTGCTTTTGTGTGCGAAGAATATATCGTTCGCGGTCTGTAGCGAGAGAAGGAGGTAGCGGTACGACATAGCGACAAGCGCCGTTACGCTACGGGGAACCCCTAGCCTGCGTAGTCCGCCTAGGAGGTCGTTCCAGCGCGTGGTTAGGGACAGGAGCGACGAGAAGGCTACGACATCCGCGAGGCGTAGCAGAAGCGTTATCGCTTGAATCTGTCCGCTTGTACTGTGTTGGTAGAGGGCTAACAGAAGAGCGGGGAGGGCTACCGCCGCTCCGAACAGAGCGACCATCCCGATAGAGCGTTTTATCAAGATGGAGAGCGGGATTTTCGACGCAACCGCTAATCCTAGTACAATAAAACTGAGCGAAACAAGCGACGATACCGCCCGTGTAGCCCCCGTGAGGAGTATCAGCCCTCCTAGTCCGAGCAGTTTGGCGCGTGGGTCTAGCGTTTGCAGTAGCCCGTGAGATTCGCTCCACCTATCGCCGTATACCACTCTCCCCATTGATGAGGCGATTTCGCCGAGAGTTCGTTCAAGGTAGCGGGACGCTCGCCTCCGCCTTGTGGTAGGGCGCGGATGGTCTGCGGAAGAGGGGACGAGTAGCCAGTCCGGGAGGCGCCCCGACGGAGTTGCGACGCGAATAGAGGGCAGGCTTGGCGCTAGGAAAGGGTATGGGGCGCGTTTTGCTAGTCGCTTTCCGCCCGCCAACATTAGCCCCGTTATCGCGCCTGCGCCCAAAAATCCAGAGCCGAGATACCCCCATGCGCCCCTATTTCCGCCATACTTTTGGAGCGCGGCGACTCCTTTATAACTACGCGCCTCCGCCCTGCCCAACTCTGCGGGTAGCTCTGTATTTCCGCCCCTCTGGAGGAGTTCCCGCCTCATTTCGCCGCTGTCCCACTCTCCCCATGCCGAGCCTTGGGCTATCAAGCCGAGCGGAGAGAGCGCAAGAAGCGTACAGAGAAGGAGCCAAGGGACGGAGTGTCCTGCGGGACGCGCTCTATCGCCCGACGGCGCGGAGTCGAACAGCGGCAGGTTTAGCGTCTCCGCGCTCTGCACTACTAGCGCGGTGATAACGGCTTCCGCAATCCCCGCCGTCAAGAGGTGAATAACGAGCATCGCGGGGATAGTGACGCTTAGTCCGAACGGAAAATAGAGAGGCTTGCCGTCTATGCTGTGCGCGAGGGCGGGCTGTACTCCAAGCAGAACGGCGACGGTGAGAGCGCTTAGGTTAATGCCTACATAAGCGCCTATCGCCCCTGCAACGGAGTTCCCGCCCCGCTTTTCTCTCCGCAGGTAACAGCATAGTCGATAGACGGAGTAGCCTACGAAGGGCTGAACAAACGCCATCGTAAAGCAGTTCGCGCCATACGCCCACAAGCCGCCATCCCCGAAAAACAGGGCTTGTATCGCAAGGGCGACGGATACCCCGATAAGCGCCGCCCAAGGTCCTAAAAGTATCGCGAGGAGGGTAGCGCCTACGGCGTGCGCGGTTGTGCCGCCGGGAGCAGGGATATTGAAGAGCATGATAGTGAAGGTGAAGGCGGAGCCTAGCGCGAGGAGGGGCGTTTCGCGTGCGCTAAGTTTCGCCTTCACCTGACGATGTGCAGTAACCCAGAGCGGAACCATGACGGCGTTGGCAATGAGGGCGGTGGTTGGGCTTAGGACGCTATCGGGGAGGTGCATTGGGCGCGGTCAGCCTTTTAGATGTTGAGTTCATACCACTATTGTACCGTTTGGAAGCGTGGTTTTGATTAAATATGCGGGTGTCACACAATATGGAGGCTCTCGTTTCCTACTATTAACAGAGGCGAATAGCCGGAAAGAGGTAGAGTGATGAAACGACATATTAGTTTGAACCTGCTCGCAACGATGAGCGTTTTGGGGTTGGGAGTGTTTGTTCTGCCGCAACAGGCGAAAGCCGATGAGTGGGCGCGAGGGCGACATAGCCGAGAGCATGGAGCCCCTATTAGGGTTGAGTATCGGCGTGGCGGCGACTACGATGACGCTTGCTACGAACGGGCGCGGATTCGGCGCGAAGAGGAGCGTCGTCGCTGTGAAGAGAGGGAAGAGCGTAGACGCTGTGAAGAGCGCGAAGAGCGCAGACGCGAAGAGTGTCGGCGACAGGAGGCAAGAGAAGAGCGATACCGCGAAAGTAGGCGTTCGGAGGAGCGTCATGAGCGTCGCCACGAAAATTGGCGTTCAGAAGAGCGTCATGAGAGTTACCATCGTGAACATCGCTTTGGCGGACATGAGACCCACTCTTAGGCGCATAGTAGGCAAGAAGAGCCGCCCCGCATACCGGGCGGCTCCTCTTATTGATATAGCATTTTGCGATACTGGGTTTTAGAAATAGCGTTTTGCGAACTGATTTTCTGGCTCTTTCTGAATTTCTGCGTTTAAGTTTTCGTTCTTTTGACTAATTTCTGATAGGCTCTACGTTTGACTGAATACTTGATTACCCTCATACGGTTAATTTTTGTTCGTTACAGATACATCAACACCTCATTGCGAATACCTTTTTGTCTAATTTCTAAATTTGAAGCCTAATACGTAATACTTGATTTACACTCTGAATTTTGATTTTGATTGATTTCGGACTATTTACGGATTTTACTTCGTTTTGCGGGGATGGTGGTCGATTTCACTATTTTTGCCTCCCCGCTTTTTGTGCGAACGTTAATTTCATCTTACACCCTTATTATAAACTCTCCGCACGCTTCCCGCTGTGACAGTTTCCACAGGCTGAGTGTCTAGGAAGTCACGCTCGTACAAATACAGGGGGCTTTTAGAGCCTACCCCCGTTGACGCGCACCCACTGTCCTGTCACAAAACCGGAGAGGTCGCTCACAAAAAAGAGGACGACGTTGGCGACATCTTGCGCGATGCCGAGCCGTCGAAGCGCCGTTGTAGAGACAATATCTCTCTGTTTTTCGGAGTAGTTTTCAGGGGCGGAGTTGGGGTCGTTTCCCGATTTATCCGTGTGTCCAGGACTGACCACGTTGACGCGCACTCCTTTTGGTCCCAACTCCTGCGCGAGTACGCCGGAGAGATGATTCACGGCGGCTTTGCTTGCGCCATAAGCGGAGAGACCTTCCATAGGGTCGTGTCCTGCGCCAGAGGAGAGAAAAACGACGCTTCCGCCGTGTTGCAGGTAGGGCGCGGAGGCGCGGACTACGAAGAAGGCTCCATGCACATTGGTATCGAATGCCCGCATCCAGTCCTCTGTCGATGTGGCGACGAGTTCGCCATAAGCGCCTTGCGCCGCGTCCAGAATGAGGGAGTCTATTGCGCCCCCAAACCGCTCTTGCGCGGCTTGTATCGCACTCTCTACCACTTTTTCGTCGGAGATGTCGGCTTGAATAGCGAAGTGGTCGGCGGGGTTCGGGAGGGCGCGGAGTTCGGCGAGAGTCTGTTCGGCGGTTGCGGAGTCGCTACGGTAGATAGCGCCGATTCGCGCTCCGCACTGCGCCAGCGTAAGCGAGATGATTCGCCCAATACCGCGAGCGCCGCCCGTTATCAGTACGTTTTTTCCTGTGAGGTCAATCTGCATGAGAATGTCTCCTATCTGAAAGTAAGGTCTACCGCACAAATAGTCCCCAATCCGCCGTTCTTATCAGAGGGCGAATTGGGGCGTAGTAGTAGACGCAAACCGCTGGTAGCCTAGTTTTTGGGCGGTGTTTTCTCTTTGGCGGGTTCCGCCTTCTTGTCGTTAGCCTCGCGACTCGATTTCTGTCCGCCGCGCTCCTGCCCTGCGCCCACCTTTGCGACGCTGACATCTTGCAGGAGGAGTTCAAATTCTGGGGTTGCGGTCACAAATACCGAGTCGCCAAGCCAACGCCACTCTAGCCGTGCATACGGCGCTAGGAGGTTCAGCGCATCGGTAAGCGGACGCGGGGAGAGCGTCCCTTTTAGCACGAACTTGGAGCCTTTCGGTACGCCAGGGTCGATGAGAACGGGAACTCCCGCCTGTAGCCCAAACTGCTGTAGAATATCATAGACGGGCGTGGGTTTGTCTTTCGCGGCGAAGTAGACGAGACCGTTCTGCTTAATCAGGGCGTTGAGATTGTCTAACCCTACGCCTTCTGTCAGACCCTCCGCTTGACTTTTCGCTCGCATTCCAAGAGTTCCATTTGTTGGCGAACCGAGGGCGGAATCCAAGCGCAAGGGGTAAATGGCTCTGCCGCTCGAGCCGGCTATGCTCCCCCCAGCGCCTCCGAAACCCGCCCCGTTTCGCAAGTTGACAATAGAGTTGTTCTGCGTCATTCCAAAGTAGGCATCGTTCGGAAGGCTCAAGCCGAGTAGTCGTAACTGGTTACGCATCTCTGTGTCGAGTTGGCGGAGGCGCTGAATTGCGTCGCGGACAGCGGGGTCGTCGCGCTCAATAAAGAATATCCCGCTGTTGGCATCGAAGCGAAAGCGCAGGAGCGTCTGTTTGCAAATCGCGTTGAGAGTCGTGACAAGAGGCTGTTCCGTTAAGCGCAACGTTACGGTTCCTGTGATAGCGCCTACAGGAACAAACTGCTTCTCCGCCTGTTCAAAGACGAGCTTCAGGGTGTCCATAACGTCGGCGCGGTTCGCGGAGAGGGTAAACTTCTCAATGGTTCCGGTTACTTGCAGGGTTCCTACGGGCTTTTGGTAGTTTTGAACGCTATTTTGCGCCAGTTGCGACTGGTTCTGCTGGGCTTGCGCGGGAACGCTTACAGCGCCCCACAGGAGAGCCGTCGCTAATATAGAAACGATTCCTCTATTTTTAAGAGATAACATCTCTGAACTCCTCTGTATTTCCTTATTCCTGACTCTTTTCCACTGCGAACGTGGGCATGGTTGCAGGCGTATCGTCGTCAATCGTCACCGTTCTCACGCCATGCCTTTCCGTCTCCTCGCCGCCAATATGCACTTTACTCTCAAAGCCGCGCTCGTCGTCTGTCACCACTAAGTCTACGCCCTCCAGCGGAGGCTCTTGACTTGTTGCAAGCGCGAGAACTACAGGTTGTCGCGCTACAGGCGGCGCGTTATTGCGCTTCGCAAAGCCGGTATGTTTGCGCCTGAGAGATACGCCGTGAACTCTCACTAAGGTCGGCGCGTCTAGCGCTCTATCAAGAGAGGGCGTTGGTACATGGGCTACATCTTCGCTCGGCTTGAGGGGCGAAAAGCGGTTATTCGACGTTGAAATAGCGCCCTTGCCTATCTCTATAGGCGTTACGAGAGTCTGGTTTGTCTGTCGGCTCGCGGCTTGCCAAAATACCAACGCGAGCATAGCCGTCGCGAAAGTCGGTAGCGCAATGAACCAGCGGAAGCGGGGCGCGGTTCTGATTCGCTCTTGCGCGAGTTTCTGGTAGAAGCCTACGCTCAAATCGCCGGGCGCGGGTATCGCCTCATGCGCCGAGCGGAGTTGGCTTTCCAGAAGCCTGTACTGGCTCCATTCACGCTGACACGCATCGCAGGAGTCGAGATGCGCCTGTAGTGTCGCCTCTTGTATAAGCGAGAGAAGCCCCTCCATTTGAAGGAAAAACTGTTCCTGTGTCTCCGCGCAGGAGCGAGGGGCGGAGGGTGGTCTATCGAATTGTCTGTTTTGCATCTGCGGAGTCCTCCTTTGCGCGGGGGGTATCTACTGTCGCTCCATAGAGTCTCTCGTACTGCTCTCTGAAGACTTTTCTTGCGCGGTGCAGGCGAACTTTCGCCGCCGCCAGCGTACACTCTAGCGTCTCGGAGATCTCTTCAATAGACATTTCGCGATAGTACCTTAAAACTAAAATATCGCGATGCGAGAGCGGGCAACGCTGTAGCGCGACCTGAATTGACTCTTGCGCCATCTGCTTTTCAAAAGCGAACTCCGGCTCAGTCATCTCATCGGCGGACTGTTCTTTCGCCGAATTATCTTGCACAAGTGGCAGGAACTTCCAGCGCCTTGAACCTCGCGCCGCGTCCACCCCTCTGTTTACTGCGATGCGGTAGAGCCATGTCGCAAATCGGGCGTTGTGGCGAAATCTCGGCAGGGAGCGATAGACCTGCAAGAACACGTCTTGCGTGAGGTCTCGCGCCTCCTCCGCGCTTCCCACAATTCCGTAGAGTATATGGTAGACGTAGTCCTGATATTTACGAAATAGCGTGTCAAACGCGGTAGCGTCACCGCTCAAAAATCGAGCGATGAGGGCGCTATCTTCGTCGGTTGCCACCGTCCGCTCCCCGTTCATCGGCGCACTCCAACCGGAACCACTGGTTTTCTGATTCAAAAGCGTTCGTTCCATACAGGGTCGCCCCTTGTAAAACAGTCTCACACCCTTAGACGAAGGCGGCGCAAAAAAGGTTACTGACGAGAAAATAAAAGATTTTCGGGAGTGGAAGTCCGTTCGTATCTGTGTGGAGTAGCGAAGGCTTGCTAAAACAGCGTACTATTCGGAGGCTCTTTTCGCGCTTGAATTACGCGCTTTCGCGCTGCCTCTATATCGTTGACGAGCTCCTCTTTCGCGACGTTATACGCCGCTCCTTCAAGCCGCAGGATATAGGCGGGATGCCACGACGCTATCGCGTGAGGCGCGTACTTTGAGGCGTACCACGCCCCGCGCTCCTGAGTGATGCGGAAGTTTCGGTGAATAATTGCGTTTGCGGAGGGCGAACCGAGGCAGAGGATGACCAGCGGCTGAATGATTTGCAGGGTCTGCTCAAGCCAAGGTTGACACGCCTTTACTTCGTCGGCGGTAGGCGGACGGTTTTGCAGTCGCCCCGCTTCGTAGGCGCAAGCCCGACACCGAATCACGTTGCAGATATAGATATGCTTGCGCGTAATACCGCAGGCTTTCAAACACTCATCCAGAAACAGTCCCGAACGCCCGACAAACGGTAGCCCCGTCGAGTCCTCGTTCTGACCGGGACCCTCTCCGATGATAACGAGGGGCGCTTCGGGGTTCCCCATGCCAAAAACCACGTTTGCGCGAGTGCGAGAGAGCGAACAGGCGGAACAGGACTTAGCCTGTTCCGCCAGCTCTGCAAGGCGTTCTGTTTTGGGGCGCGTATCCTCTTTTGAGAAGAGGTCGCTCACATCGAAGCCCCCACCGGCAGGATTCGCACTCTGCGATACGGCTCTACCCCCACGCTCTCGCTATAGAGTTCCGAGCGCTCTATCAGCTGATGCTGTAGGCGGCGGGTGTAGGAGTCTGTGGGAGTCAGTTCAAGCGCGGTGTGCGTTTGGCGCACCTGCTCAATCGCCTCTTGGGTCTCCTGCAACGAGTTTTCCAAACTGTCTACGGAACCCTCTTCGATTTTCAAGCCGAAGATATCGCGCACACTGTCGGAAATCTGCGCGAAGGTGTTGCTACGCACGATATGGACAGGCGTGTGCCGCTTGGTGGCTTCTCGAATTTTGGTAGGTTCGCGCATATAGGTCGTCTTGAGCGCAAGCACTACGTCCGCCTCCCCCAAATCACGGGCGACGTAGGCATTGACGTGATGCTCCATAATGGCGCGGTCAAGACGGCTACGGCTCACCCCGTAAGGGAAGATGCGAACCACTGCGGGAAGCGCTTTCGCGCCCGTGGGGCGCACTGTCACTTTATGCTCGCCATGTTCGCGCACGGGGACGACTGCTGGACGGGGAGGTTCATCGGCGGGTTGGCGGAGACGCTCTGTCTTGCCATTGCGAACCACCACGTTCTCATCCATGATTTCGCGAATGAGGGGGGCGCTACCGCCATCTCCCTGCTGAATGACTTCGATTTCGCCCCCCTCCGTCCGAACCCGGATTTCGGGTAGGGACTTCATTCCACGCAGAAGGCGGTCAACCGTTTTCTCTACGTTGTGGTGAATGGCGAGTTTGTCCACCTCCATAATCTCCACAATCACATCGAAGGTCGGAGGGGCTTTACGTTCAAGCACGGTCTTTTGGGTTCCCCGCCGCTTCGCCTCGTCGTCTGAGAGAGTTACCGCGTGAATGCCGCCCACAAGGTCGGAGAGCGTCGGGTTCATCATCAGGTTGTCGAGAGTGTTGCCGTGCGCCGTTCCGATGAGTTGTACGCCGCGCTCTGCGATAGTGCGCGCCGCGAACGCCTCCTGTTCGGTTCCAATCTCGTCAATCACGATGACCTCCGGCATATGGTTCTCCACTGCCTCAATCATCACGTTGTGTTGGTTCTCAGGCATCTCCACCTGCATACGTCGCGCCCTGCCAATGGCGGGGTGGGGGATGTCTCCATCTCCCGCAATCTCGTTGCTGGTGTCTACGATAATCACGCGCTTGCGGAGTTGCTCTGAGAGAATACGCGCCATTTCGCGCAGTTTGGTGGTCTTTCCCATGCCGGGACGACCTAGTAGCAGAATGCTTTTGCCGTTCTCCACCACGTCTTGAATGATGTCGACGGTTCCATATACGGCGCGACCAATGCGGCAGGTCAAGCCGACGATTTTCCCCGCTCGGTTCCGAATTGCGGAGATACGGTGTAGGGTGCGCTCAATTCCGGCGCGGTTGTCCTTGCCAAAATTTCCGATATGCTGAACCACGTGGTCTATCTCTTCGGCAGTGACTGGCTCTTCGCCGAGGTCTACCGTGCGCCCTGAGAATCGCGCTTCGGGAATCCGCCCTAAGTCCATAACAATCTCAAGCAGAGCCTCAAAGGGAGCTTGCGCCTCTACAAAGGCGCGGATTCTGGGAGGAACGACCTCAATGAGCTGTTCTAAGTTGTCGGTAACACGTTGTTGGTTGGCAGTGAGAGGCGTGTTCTGAAAAGCGTCCGGCGTTACCGTAGGTTGGGCGGGGCGAGTTGTGAATGCCGATGAGGGCGGCATACCCGTTTGAAGTGAGTTGGTCATAGTCAACTGTTGGCGACTCCTGAAGCAGGGGCGTTCCAAATAACCCGACGGAGCGCGGAACTGGTATCTATTTTGCGCCCTGCTCTGTTCGCAGAGTGATGATGTGTAGCCCTCGCTTGCGGCGCGGGCAAGGACGATGAGGCTTGCGCTCAAAGTCGCTTCTACTTTTCAAGACCTATTTTTTAGGCGAAAAGTTTCGTGGTTAGGCAAAATTTTAGCAATGCGCCCTAAATAGAGGGATTCTCCGCGCTACGGATGGCGGACCTAACCTGTTTGCTGGCGCAAACTAAAGAAAAGGAGAACTGCATAACTTAAAAATACTGGCTCTTCTGTCTTGACAAACGGAGCCACTATACTTCGGCTACGCAAAATGGCGTGATGGCTACGCGACGAGGGATATCTCATCAACAAAAACGTATTATCTAACCCTGGAAAGTGGACCTCCTTTCTTGACAAAAATTCAATTCCAATCCATAATGTGAATGTTAGATTGAATTGGGTCGTTAGCTCAGTTGGCAGAGCAG
>CAIJLM010000335.1 GCA_903821495.1 uncultured Chthonomonas sp.
ATGGAGGGCAGATTCTCGCTTCGGAAAACTTTGCGAACCTCATAAGTTCCACAGATGCCACACTCCCTGCTAACCTTCGCTATCTAGGCGTATACACGCTTCAAAGCGGACAGGAGATAGGCAAAGTCTATCAGACATCCGACCCTGAACTACAGGAGTATTTCCCCCGCTTGCGCTTTGTCACTCCTTGTCCGCATAACCTGCCCCAGTACGCCACGCGCTTTTTTGGACGCGAAGAGGTGGTCGCTCGCCTGCTCTCATCCATCGAAGACTCCCCCCTCCTCACCCTCATGGCTCCGGGGGGAAGCGGAAAAACCCGTATTGCGCTTGAAGCGGGAAGAGAGTGTTTAGGCTATGAGGGAGAGGGTATCTGGTATATCGATTTTGACCAGTCGACCTGCGGAGAGGAGAGTTTGGCGCGGGCGCTAGGTATAGAGGAGAGCAAGGAGAGTCTCTACGCCTACCTACATGAAAAGCGGGCGCTGATTATTTGCGATAGTTGCAAAAACAGTCCGGAAAAGGCGTTGGAATTTGCGCTGGGGCTTCTTGAAAACTGCTCGCAGTTGCGCCTTTTGATGTGTTGCACGGATACTTTTGGGCACTCAAAAGAGACCGTTCTCGCCATTCCGCCTCTCACTCCGCCCTCCCTAGATTTGGCGAACGCCCTCCCGCTACTCCGAACGAATGAGGCTGTTGCGCTGTTTGTAGATAGAATCGCGTCTACTCTGCCTAGTTTTTATGTAGATAGCGAAAACGCAGGGCTGATTGTGGAGATATGCCAACTCTTAAAAGGGAATCCCTACGCTATGGAGCTGGTCGCGGCGCGTTATCGGGATACCCCTGCGGAGACTCTGCCAAGCGAATTAGGCGCTTTTTTATGCCGATACTCTGAAGGGGAGACCCTGCAAGCCGTGATTGACTGGAGTTACCGAAAACTAGAAGAGGCGCAACGAACACTTCTGCAACGCCTATCCGTTCTGTCTAGCGCATGGACTCTGGAAGCCGCCGAGCGCGTCTGCTCTGATGAGCGCATTGAACTCTGGGAGGTATTAGACCTTTTGAACGATTTGCTAAATAGAAGCCTTGTCCTCTATGAGGAAGATAGAGGAACGCCCCGCTATCGAACGCATCATGCGGTTCGTCAGTTCGCCTTCGACCAGTTGAGGGTAGCGGGAGAAGAGCGAACCTTTACAGCGCGTCGCGTCGCCTACCTCCAAGAGATGGGGGCGAAGCCTTGAAAGAAGCCAGTTTTTTCCGCCTGCAACATCGCTACGCGCCCTACCTTTTCGTGTCGCCGTTTCTCATTCTGTTTACAGTATTCGGCGTATACCCTATTCTCAAGAGTCTGCAACTCTCGCTCTATATCACGAATGGACCTAGCGACCACGTTTTTGTAGGAATGGGTAACTTCCGATTTCTGCTTCGCGACCCCGATTTCCATACCGCCGTCTGGAACACCGTCGTCTTTGCGCTCTGCTCCGTTTTTCTCCAACTTCCGATAAGCCTCGGACTAGCGATACTGCTCAGTCAGAAGTGGCTCAAGGGGCGAGCGTTCTTCCGACTCGCCTTCTTCTCGCCGCAGTTGGTGGGGCAGGCGTTTGTCGCGGTGCTGTTCGGAGTGCTGTTCGTGCCAAAATTCGGCTTGATAAACCAGACTCTCTCCTCCGTATTCGGAATACCGGACGATGTTAAGTGGCTCCAGAATCCGAGCCTCGTCATGCCTGCGCTGGTGCTGACTTCGCTCTGGATGTACGTCGGGTTCAACATGATATATTTTCTGGCGGCGTTGCAGTCGGTAGACTTAGAACTCTACGAGGCGGCGAAGGTGGACGGCGCGAACAGTTGGCAACAGTTCTTCGCGGTAACGCTTCCGGGCATACGTCCGGTAGCGGTGTTCGTGCTTGTCACTTCGACCATCGGCTCCTTCCAACTATTTGAACTTCCTTATATTCTGCTAAACAATAGCGCGGGCCCCAACAAGTCAGGGCTAACTCTGGTGATGTACCTCTATCAGACGGGCTTTGTGACGGGGGATTTAGGCTATGCCTCGGCGGTGGGCTGGACGCTGGCGCTGGGAGTGTTGGTCATCAGCCTGATTCAGATGCGTATCACAGGAGCATGGAAGGGAGAGAACGCATGAGCAAATCGCCTCTGGCGCGTATAGGGCGCGGAGTTGGCTACTTTATACTGATTTTCGGGGCGATTCTAACACTCGTACCGCTCGTTTGGCTTGTCGCCTCCACCACTAAA
>CAIJLM010000336.1 GCA_903821495.1 uncultured Chthonomonas sp.
ATAAGTACGCGAAATCGGAGGAGGCGGAGCAGTTGCTTCGCCCCGCTGACCGCGAGGAGTGAACCGCAATGCCACTCGAATTTGAAGAGAACTCGCCGCAAAAATCTGGCTACACTTCCGCGATTCCACTGCCCGCCCTCGAATCGAGAACGGAGGCGGAACGGCAGTTTGCGGCGGCTTGGAGCGCGAAGGGGTATGACCGTTGCCTAGCGCTACTGCCTCAACTCCCGCCCGACCTCAGTAACGCGACGCAAGACACTCTGTCAATCGCTGTTCTCAGTATAGGCGGTAGACACCTATACGCCCTGACTCTTGGAGGCAGGTCTCTCGTTCACCTACGCCGAGAGTGCTTACGCCTGTTGGCGAAATCTCCGACGGAGGAGCAGTTGAGGAGATTCAAACCGCTACTGTTCGATGGCGACTCGGAGATTCAAGAGATAGCCTTCACGATGTACCAGAAGGCGGGGCGCGATGCGCTTCCTGCGCTGTTGAGCATGCGGGTGAGCCTGTTCTCCTTGAACCCGCGCTCAAAAGCGGTAAGGTCGGGCGTTGTGCATCTCATTCGGCTTTTCAAAGAGATAAAAGACCCGCACGCGACAGAGACGTTAGGAGATATACTGCTCGGCAAAGCGCCAAACTTCTCCGCTAAGAGGAACCTTTACGTCGCTATGAAGTACTGCCTGACATCTCTAGTCATTCTCATATCCAGCTGCGCGGAAACCACGATTGACGGAAACATTGCAGGTTTGTGTTTCTTACTGATGAGCCTCGTTTCCATGATAACATTCCTACTGTTGCTCGGCTATATTGTCTGCACATCGCCTCTTGTCTATTTGAAGGATGATGGGGCGCAACGCCTATTTCAGACGGAAACGATTGCCGCTATGGAGCGTATAGGCGATAGACGCGCCCTTAAATACCTCATGCAAGCCGACATGGGCGTAAGCGTTATGCCGCATCTTCACGCGCTCATTCTGAGGCTGTTACCTCTCATAGGGGAGGAGGATAGGGAGTGGTTAGGGGAGGTCGGGGGCAAGTGGCTCGCTGTGCGTCTGCACGTCATGGCATCGGCTCAATCTACTCTGACGCTTCTCAAGGCGACAGCGATTCTTGGAGATGAACGGCTCATTCGCACCGTAGATAAGATAAGCCAATCGAAGTCGGCAGAGATTCGTGCGGAGGCGCTAAGGGTCTTGGCGGTTCTGGAATCGCGGCGCGACGCGAAAAAGGAGAAGCGTGAACTACTTCGCGCCTCCGCCATACCCGACGATTACAAGGAGACCCTGCTTCGCCCTCTACAAGACAGATACGACCCGCAAGAAGAGCGAGAACTGCTCCATCCAAGCGACAAACCGGAAGAGTGAACTGAGGAGACGCTATGCCTCTCGAATTTGAAGAGAACTCACCGCAAAAATCTGGCTACACTTCCGCGATTCCACTCCCCGCTCTCGAATCGAAAACGGAGGCGGAGCGGCGGTTTGCGGCGGCTTGGAGCGACAAGCGGGAGATGGAGTGTCTTGAACTCGTTCCGAAACTGCCTCCGCATATCACTACGGAAACCCTGAACCTCCTCATAACGATTGCGCTACGCCCTCCGCTTTGGAGAGAGCGTTGGTTTGGCAACGCCGTCAAGTTGAGGAGGAAATGCGTCGCCTATCTCGCTCAGTCACCTACGCCGTTGCGCCTTATGACGCTCAAGCCGCTTCTCTTCGATAGGGATGAGGAGGTACAGGAGATGGCATTCGAGGCGTTTCGACGCGCTGGTAAGGAGTCCGCTTCGATACTACTTGAGAAACTGGAAGGGACTCTAAGCGCCATCGCCCCGAACCTTCCGGCGCATAGGCGCGGAATACTCCGTGTCATAGATATACTCAGCAGGTGGCGGGAGGTAGCGGCGATTCCTCTGCTTGGCGATATACTGCTCGGAAACCTGCCGACATACCCCTTTAATGGCAGACTAGAAAATGCGCTGAAGTACGGGGCGATAAGCATCGGAGTACTGTCTACGGGTCTGCTTTGGTCTGGAATGCTGTCAATGGGTAGTTGGACAGGGCTACTCGACCTCATCATATATGTGGCGTTCTCCCTCATCGGCTCAACCGTCATCGCGGGTATATTCTATGTTGGCTCCTTCACGCTCTGCCTGCCCTACTTGGTCTATCGGGATAATCGCATACAGTCTCATTTCCGAACCGAGGCGATACAGGCGCTACGGCGTATCGGCGATAAACGCGCCCTCAAATCCCTCATGCAAGCCGAGACTGGCAGGAGCGCAAAACCGCTCACGCGCACCGCTATACTCGAACTGCTACCGCTGTTAGAAGCAGACGACACGAAATGGTTGGGGAGGACAGGGAGGAGCTGGTTGACGGAGAACCTGCGCGAATCTTCGAGCGGCGACACTCTGATATTGCTAAAAGCGACGGAGATACTAGGAAATGAGGCGCACATTCCGCCCGTTCTGCGTATGTGCAAGAGGGGGAAGTCGGCAGAGGTTCGTGCGGAGGCGACGAGAGTGTTGGCGGTTCTGGAATCGCGGCGGGACGCGCAACAGGAGCGACGCGAACTACTTCGCGCCTCCGCCATGCCAGACGATTACAAGGAGACCCTGCTTCGCCCCCTACAAGACAGATACGCCCCGCAGGAAGAGCGAGAACTGCTCCATCCAAGCGACAAACCGGAAGAGTAGGTTAAAATGCAGAATATATCGGGTGGTGAAAAGCGAAGCGAGAGGCGCAAGGGGTCTAGTAGACTGGCGTTCCGTCGGAGAGTTCATGACGACAGCCCTCGCCCGTAATATCGTCATCTTTCGTTAATGAGATATTCGTAGTTGTCTGGGATGTCCGGGTCTACGCCTACGTAAGGTGAGCTATTCAGGTGGAATACCCCCAGAAAAGTAGTGTGCAAAAAGTTTTGGAAGATGCCCTCGCAAGGTATTCTGTTTATACCATCAATACCTTCGCCCAAAATTGGGGTTCCGTGTGAAAAATTAGGGCTTATGGAGTACCGTTAAAGTGACAAAACTACAACGGAGGAACTCCTCAGCCCATACCCGATATTCTACCCCTTTTACTGAGTTTGCAGTCTGTTCTGTCTAAAACTCAGTGTCATCAACCCTGCCGTATCGTCCTAGCGATGTTGGTCATGCCCGGCGACATCACGCAACGGGGCCTCTCCCGCTGGGCGGACAAGGGAGGCAGTTATCGCACGATACATCGTTTCTTCCACAGCGAAATAGATTGGCTTCAGGTCAACTGGCTCTTCTTCTGCAACCACTTGCACAGCGCGCCCGACGCCTATCTGCTTGTCGGGGATGAGACGGTTCTCAAGAAGGCGGGGAAACAGACCTTCGGGATAGACCGCTTCTTCTCCTCCCTGGCGGACAAAACCGTGCCCTCCGTAGCCTTCTTCGGTCTGTCTCTGGTCAACGTTTTTTCTCGAAAATACACACGGAACTAAAGATTCGATTTTTTAGCGCGTTGCCTTAGCCCCTGCAAATGGGGACGATAGAAGGCGGTGAGGTCGCAAGCGACGGGACGAACGCCCTCATGTTCGTGCGCCTGAAACGCCCCTTCCTTCTGCAC
>CAIJLM010000337.1 GCA_903821495.1 uncultured Chthonomonas sp.
GGGCGACGCGGCTCCCATCATTGCCCCGAGGATGTCCGGCTTGTTCGTGATGGCTACATGGCGAAGCGCCCTCAATCAAAAGGTATCTCCATCTGAGACTGTTGAGGAGGATGGCGCTGAGGCGTAGGCGACTCCCCTTGCTGGATTGCATTTAATGTTGGAATCAACGCTTGCGCGATACACTGCGCCAAACGGGGCGGCGCGGCGTTTCCGATTTGCCACATCGCTTTCTTCATAGAGCCTTCAAAGAGGAAGCTATCCGGAAAAGTCTGCAAACGAGCCATTTCACGTGCAGAGATGACGCGATTTAGACTTGGGTGGATGTGAGTTCCCCCATGATTTTCCTTTACCGTCATGCTGGGTATCCCTGGATACTGACGCTTGAAAGCGTCGAAGAAGGTTGCATAGAGAGACCCCCCGGGGGGCACTTCCGCTATCCTTTTCATAAATTCTACGGAGTGTTTCGTCCACTCATGGTTAATTTCGGGGATAGGGTTGTACTCAGGCAGGTCTGAAATGACAGACTCGATAGGGTTGTACTGGTCAGGAGCGAGTTGGGGTTTGGGAAACGGATTTTGCAATCCTAAGCGGTTTGCAATGAAGATAGCGCGAGGGCGAAACTGCGGAACGCCATAAGTTGCAGACTCTAATACGGCGACGGAGGCGTTAGGATAACCCGATTCCGCAAAGGCTTCGCAAATCGCTTTTCGTACCGCCCCTTTTTGCATGGTGAGAATACCCGGAACATTTTCCATAACCACGTAATAGGGTTGCACCTCTCGAACAACGCGAATAAACTCGTGGAATAGGCGATTACGGGGGTCGTTTGGGTCTCGCTTTCCAGCGACAGAAAAGCCTTGACAAGGGGGACCCCCAGCGATAATATGCACCTGCCCCGCATTGGCTTGTTGCAACCAAGATAAGGGCGCAAAATCGTGAATGTCTCCGCAGAAGTGGCGGCATTGAGGGAAGTTGCGCTGATGTGTCGCCGATGCGATAGGGCTTATCTCCACACTAACAACCGGGTTCAATCCCGCTTGCGCGAACCCTTGAGTTAGTCCGCCCGCTCCACAGAAAAGGTCGATAAAACTATATGGGATGAGGGGAGAAGCGGGCTGTATCACATTGACAAACGCCTTGAATAAGTCGCTCGTGTCCAACTCAATGTCGCGTTGCACTCTCTCGTAACGCCCCATACGTGGCTTTTTTTGCTTCTGCGCTGGCTTTTGTTCTGTTTCTGGGAAGAGGTGTTGACTGCTCATTGAATTAGGCGCTTTCTTCTTGTTAATATGTTATTGTGACATATCGTCAACACTCATGTCCAGTATCCAGAGCCTCTTGGGTGAGAATAGTTACGCCTTATTTACAAGAATCGCCTCTACACCAAAACCTCTTTTATAACGTGTCCGTGAACATCCGTCAGTCGGCGGTCGATACCGTTGTGTCGGAAAACGAGGCGCGTGTGGTCAATACCGAGCAGGTGTAGAATAGTCGCGTGGACATCGTAGCAGTAGGTCGGGTTCACCTCGGCGCGATAACTCCACTCGTCGCTCGCCCCGTAGACTGTTCCGCCTTTTATGCCTCCCCCCGCCATCCACGAGGTGAAGGTATCGGGATTGTGGTCGCGCCCCTTGCCCCCCTGACTGCACGGCATACGCCCGAACTCCGTCGTCCAGAGGATGATGGTATCGTCCAGCAGTCCCCGCGCTTTCAGGTCTTTGAGGAGCGCCGCCGTTGGTCTATCCATGCCAAACCCCATGTCGCCATGGTCGCGGCGAAGGTCTTCATGCGAGTCCCAGTTGCGGCGGGGAAAGCCGTTGTCCGCCCCGCTCCAAATCTGCACGAAGCGCACTCCCCGCTCCAAAAGCCGCCGCGCCACCAGACACCGCCGCCCCATATCCTCTGTAACCGCGTTGTCTAGCCCATAGAGTTGGCGCGTCGCTTCCGACTCGTCGGAGAGGTTGAGGACTTCGGGGGCGCTGAGTTGGAGACGGGCGGCGAGTTCGTAAGCCTGAATACGCGAGGAGAGGCGCGTATCACCCGGGCGTTGGCTCAGGTGACGGCGATTCATCTCGTTTAGAAGCGCCAAGCCCTCCTTTTCGCTCTGCGGGGTGATGTAGCCATTTTCGGACGGGAAGAG
Source organism: uncultured Chthonomonas sp. (assembly GCA_903821495.1). Lineage (GTDB taxonomy): Bacteria > Armatimonadota > Chthonomonadetes > Chthonomonadales > Chthonomonadaceae > CAIJLM01. The sequence goes on from CAIJLM010000337.1 coordinate 2,141, forward strand.
GTCGTAGATAGGATTTTTCGCGCCAACCGCGATTCCTGTACCCTGTGAAGAGGCGGGCAGAAACCCCGCGCCCCAGTTCGCGGGCCCGTTCGGAGGAACGCCGCGCCCATCAGGCAGAACCACAAACGTCGGCAGATTGGAGTTTAGGCTCCCCAGCCCGTAACTTACCCACGCGCCCATACTCGGAAAACCGGGTAGAACGAACCCCGTAGCCTGCATAAACGTGGCGGGACCGTGTACGTTCGACTTCGCAACCATTGAGGGGATAAAGGCGATGTCATCGGCGCAGGAGGCGATATGCGGGAGGAGGTCGCTCACCCACACGCCGGACTGTCCGCGCTGTTTCCACTCCCAATAACTCGGCGCGACTACGCCCGGCTTGCTTTGGAACAGCTCTATTTTGCCGCCGGGATTGAACTCCTCGCCGCGTTTTTTGTGAAGGAGGGGCTTGTAGTCGAAGGTGTCCA
>CAIJLM010000338.1 GCA_903821495.1 uncultured Chthonomonas sp.
GGTCCCTGCGATTCCTTACCAAAAATTCAAGAGCCATATCGTTACAGACCCATAATGCAACGACCGCTCCTAGCGCTATGCCGCCCGCTCGGAATTTGCCGTACAGTTTTTTTCTTCCCATAAAACGAGGCAGGTATCGTAGTAACGCGTCGCCTAGCGTGTCTGTCAGTCGTGCATCCTTTGCCGCCTTGCAAAAGCGAAGAGCGCCGGATACCCCACGGCTTTGCGGCGCATCGTGAGGGTCGAGGCTCTCCAACCTTTCCGCCAGATACTCCACAAGTATTGGAACAGCGGCATCAAGCGAACTCCCGAATAGGGCGAACGCGGTCTCTTGAACCACTACATCGCTATCAAAGAGAAGCGGTCTCAAGTCGCTGAGAAGTTTCGGCGAAGGGAAACGCCCCAAAAACCTTACACACTCTCTGCGAAGTAGAGCGGGAGGGGATTTAGGCTTTTTGAGCGGATTCCATCGTCGCCTGTGCGGTTCACATAGCGCAATAGTTGTGAGATTCTGTATGGTTTCAGGGGTTACAGTGGCAGGAAGTTGGGATATGAGTTCGAGGCAGCGCTCATATTGGCTATCACGCCAAGCCGCCGTAAACAGCCGCTCCGCCTCCGTAGGCGTTTCCAGCGGAGGTGCGGCGAGTCTGTTTTCGTTTGGTGTGTTCTCTTCAAATTCGAGGGGCATGGCATCTCCCTAGTTCACTCGTCCGGCTTCTCCGAAGGATGGAGCGACTATCGCTCTTCCTGCGTGGCGCGGCGGTCTCTTTTAGAGGACGAAGCAGGGTTACACTACCTACTTTCCCTCTCCAGTTCGTTGATAGGGAACGTGGAGTAGCTCCACCGCTTTGCGTTTCACGGCTTCTCCGCGCCTATCGTAGCGGGCGGTGGTGGAGACGTTCGCATGACCTGCAAGTTTCTGCACGGTCACGATGTCCGCGCCCCTATCGAGCAGGTCTCCTACAAAGGTTCGCCTACAGTCGTGCGGCGTGAAGTGAGCGACATTCGCCTGTTCTGCGCGGCGGAGTAGGATATTGTAGACCGCCTGCGTGGTGAGGCATCCCCAGCCGATACGCCCTCCCTTGCGAATGGGGAGAAATATACCCCCCGTTTCTGCGCCCCGAATCTTGAGCCAGTCGGCGAGAGCCTCCGCCGCGCCACCCGCTATAGGAACCAGTCTCTGCTTATTCCGTTTACCCTGTACTTTGAGCGTTCCCTCGTGCGCGTTGTAGTCCTCTAAAGTCAGCGCGACAAGTTCGGCGCGGCGTAGCCCCGCCCCATAGAGAAGCGCAATCAGCGCGGAGTCGCGCACTCCCATCGGGGAATCGTCTCGGCTACAGGCTTGCATGAGGGCGACGAGTTCTCCCATCGAGAGGGAGCGTCCCGCAGGTAGCGTCTCTCCCGGAACGCTCGCTACATCCGTAACGCGCTGGTACTCCTCCGCCGACATCTGTCCCAATCGCCACGCCGTTTTAAGAACGCCCCGCAACGCTGAGAGCATTTTGTTCACGGTGGCGGGGCGGTACTTCTCTGCGAGGGCGGCGCGAACGGCGGCGGTGTGCTGAAAGCGAAGGCGAGACCAGTCGAGCAGAAGCGAGTCGGCGTGTCCCGACGTGAGGAGGCGAGCGATTGTGTCGAGCGCGTTTCGCATAGCGCGCCGCGAATTGGCGTTCAGACTAGAGAGGTAGACAACCGCGGGATTGCTCTCTATGGGGACGTGGAGAGGGTAGAGCGGTTCGGCAAGGTCGGTGGGCGAAACGGGGACGAGTTCGCTCATAGAAGGATTCTGCGAAGGGGCTTGTTCCAATATCTCTGGTAAGTTCACACGCACCGCCTTGTGTCTGTAAAGGTGTTCCTATCCTATTAAACCCAATTCCATGCCCGTTGTCAATAGGCGTGCAGGGTTCAGGGTTCTGGGAGTAAAAACCGCGAAACACGCGAA
>CAIJLM010000339.1 GCA_903821495.1 uncultured Chthonomonas sp.
ATGGGGCATCAGGCGGCGGACTGGCTGGATAGACCAGAACGGGAGGCGGAAGAGGCTCCTTCCCTATTGATTCGCTCTCTGAAACTGAAGCCGGGCATGGCGATAGCGGATATTGGGGCGGGGAGCGGATACCTCTCCTTCCCAATGGCGAAACTAGTCGCGCCGAGCGGCAAAGTCTACGCGGTGGATATTCAACAGGAGATGCTAGACATCATCAAGAAGCGGGCGCGGGTGAGGAGGCTCTCCAATGTCGTTCCCGTTTTAGGAACGATAAGCGACCCCAAACTGGAAAAAGACTCGATAGACCTGATAATTATGGTGGATGTTTACCATGAGTTCGACCACCCTTGGGAGATGACGACGGCGATGGTGAAGGCTCTCAAGCCGGGCGGAAGGCTAGTGTTCGTGGAGTATCGGCGGGAAGACCCGAACGTGCCTATCAAACTGGTGCATAAGATGAGCGTGGAGCAGGTGCGAAAAGAGATGTCTATTCACTCCTTGAAATGGGTGAAGACGCTGACGATACTACCCCGCCAACATATTATTATCTTTCAAAAGCCGCTCTCTCCCGCCCCTAAGCCGTAACAGCTCATGCTCATAGCGCCCTTGTAGGCGTTGTCGGAGGAATATCCGTATCTGATGAACACAAGAAGCGGATGTGTTCTCTGTGCAGGAACAGGGCGCATTTTAGAGAAGGCGGCTGGGGTGGCTTGTCGAAATGTGGAGGTAAGACTTGCCGATTTTGCGGGGGTTAAAATGAGTGACAAGCGGGGGAGACACGGTATACTCAGAGTCTGAAGGAGACTCGTAAAGTGGCGGAAGAAGAGAAAATGTTAGGGCAAGCGTCTCAAGGGCGCGGTAAAGAGACGCTTATCTCTGCAAGCGAACGGAAAGCCCTTCTTAGCGATTTGAAGCAAGCGGAAGGCATGATTCGTAATGACATCGAGAGGGAGACTGTGGTAGTTTTTGACAGGGAGGGGGTAGGTTTTTTCGCAAAACGTCAGGAGGGGCTTATAGTTGATATGGAGTCGGAGGTTCGTAAGGATAGAACACGCTTTGAGGGGGCAATTTTAACCCACAACCATCCCCATAACACTTCCTTCAGCCTACCAGATATTGACCTTGCGTGTTGGGCGCGTCTTTCCGAAATACGTGTGACGTGTAGGGAGTATGATTATACTTTCCGAAACAGTAAGGGGGATATGAGCGAAGATTGGTGGAGTGGGGAGATAGAGAAAGAGTTTAGCAGGGTGTCTAGTAGCGTTTCGGCTAGTTTGTTGGAGGAGGGCATTCCCGTAGGTAGCGAAGAGTATAATATGCGCCTCTCCCACGAAGTATGGAAAAGACTTGCAGACAACTCCAGTGTTGAGTATACTAGAGTGGAACGGCATCAGAAAGGACGGCACAAATGAGAAAAGTACATGGTATTGAGAGCGACCATATCCCTCAAGTAAGTAAAGTTTGTGGCGCCTGTGTTCACTGGCGGACTATGCGTCGCGTTTGCAAAGCCTTTCCTGATGGCATTCCTATGGAGATATGGATGGGAGAGAACCTTCACACGAAACCTTATCCGGGCGATAACGGTATTCAGTTTGAGGATGTTCGCAAACCCGCTCTTGCAGAAGCCTCTTGACAATTTTCGCGTGTGTTTGCTGTGGATAGTAGTCTAACTATTTTGTAGGGAGCGTCGCCGAAACGGACGCGACGATAGGGAGTGACCGCCACAAAACAGTATCCTCTGCTTTGGGCTATATGTGCGACAGCGACTTGATTATTGAAGCGATTCACGCTCTGGAACAGGGCATCCCGTTTACTGGCGGTATCTACGCCCGCAAAAACGGACTCGCTACGGGGCAGTGCATCGCCGACTTAGAAGTTATCGCCCTTCTTGGCGAACCTACTGATTTTGCCAACCAGATACGCTACTTGCTACTATAAACGCTCCATTCTATACTCTCCCCCGCTCCCTCATTATGAAGGCATACTGCAATGAACAAACAACACTCCAAATACACCTTCAAAGGGCATGGCGACGCGATAACCAGCCTCGCCTTCTCGCCGGACGGAAAAAGACTACTTAGCCTTGGGCGGGACGATCGCGCCATTCTGTGGAATGTAGAGGCTGGGATTATACAAAATATAACGCTTCCTAAAGGGTGGGCTGATTTCCGCCTCTTTCCGAACGCAGACAAAGTAGCGACGGACGAGGGGATTTGGGACGCTGAAACCGGTGAACTAATCCGTCGGCATCGTAAGGAGGGCATTCTTGCCTGTTCGCCAGATGGAAACTTCGCGGTTAATAATAGATATGCCGATAACCCGGACTCGCCTGGAACTATGCTCTGCCAATATTTCCTATTCGACTTGAGAACAGGGAGAACCAGGACGAAATTCTGGGAATACTCTACTGCGGAACAGACGTACAGCGCAGAGGAATTCGTTTTTTCGCCGGATGGCGACTATCTCGCCTTCGCAGTAAGCGACTATGAGGGTGACGCCTGCACAATCTACGCCTATGAACTGAAGACACGGCTCCTTTCTACTAAACGTATTCCCGCCCATTTTCCAAAGCTATTTTGGACGAAATCGCCCTCTTCAACGCGGTTGACAGCGGTAAGCCGCGGTGGAACCAGGATATGGGATGCAGAAAACGGCGAACTCCTCCAGAGCGTTTCCGAACGACCTTACCCCTCTGCGCGAGAGGTTAGCCTGTCCCCGGATGGCAGGCTTCTCGCGAGGGCGACGACAGATACAGATGGATGCGTGGAGGTCTATAACGTAGCGGAAAAGCGCCTTTTGTGGAAACAGTCTCTCCATTGCGGCTGGATTCGCACGCTCGTCTTCACCAGAGATTCCCGCAAACTGGCGAGCGCGGGCGACGACCTCGCAATTTACGTTGCACAGGCGGAGACCGGGGAGCCTGCTCAAACCCTCGTAGGGCGAATGCCGCAGGTGAACGCGCTCTCCTTCACCACCGAAGGCGACTGCCTCTCTGCGCTCTACAACGACAATTCCGCACGGTTATGGGAACTCGAACCTCGCGCTCTGAAGCGACAAAACCGGATGTCTATGGAACCCGTCACCCACCTGGGCGAATTAAACTCTCAGAAGGCGCTTCACTATTGGAATTTGCCGTTCAAGGAGCTACCCGTCTATTCCGACGAGCGCCCGTTAAGCGTGCAGTCCATATCGCTTGATGGAGCCCTTGTCGCATTGAAATCTCCCAGAATAATGCGTTATGAAGTGGAGCGCTTAGACCAGAAACTTGAACAGACGGCAGTTTCAGATGAGGAGCGCTCCGCCCGCGCCTCTCTTGCCGAGCAATCCCTCGTAAGCGCTCTGCGCGGAACCGAAGATAACCACAAAATCGTGATATGGAATATAGAAACGCAATCCGCACTCTGCACGATTTCCGCGCCTAAAATTCACGATTGCGTGATACTTCCCGATAATAGGCGTTGCGCTATCTCACACGTCGAAAGCGTAACCATCTATGCACTGGCGACAGGAGAAGTCCTTCAAAAACTGGCATTTGATCATGACCTTGACCAGGTTTACGGCGGGGATTTGACCCTTTCCTCCGACGGGAATCTGTTAGCGCACGTGGAATATCTTGGCGCTATTCGAATCTGGGATTTGCAGACGGGGAAGCGACTGGATACTGATGCTAGCGCCGAAGACGGTCTCGACATAGCTTTCTTTCCCGATGGAGAGAGGATTATCACCAGTTTGCCACACGAGGAGTACGCCTGGATATGGCGGCTATCGTCCAAAAGCAAGCCGCGTCGCCTGGAAGGGCATCTTTCGTCCGTTCGCGCCGTCGCCTGCTCTCCCGACGGCAAATTAGTGGCGACAGGGGCGCAGGATGGAGCCGTCAAAGTGTGGGACGCGAGGAGCGGAACGCTACTGGCGACCTATCAGGCGTTGCCGGAGGCGGAGGCGTGGGTCATCCACACCCCGGAGGGAGAGGTTACAGGCTCTCCTGGCGCGGAGGTGTATCTGATGGAAAACATAGAGAGATGAACCAACAGGAGTTTTCTGAACATGAATCTATTTGACCTGAGCGGCAAAGTAGCCCTCGTTACGGGCGCAGCGCGGGGGCTAGGGCGCGGCATGGCGCTCGGTTTAGCGGAAGCGGGCGCGGACATTGTGGCGCTAGACCGCGAAGATGTTTCCGAAACCGTTCACGCGATAACGCAAGTCGGGCGCAAAGCCTACCCTCTCTCCTGCGACCTTTCCCGTCTGAATCCTGAAAAAGCGGACGCGATAGTAGCGGAAACCGTCGCCGTAGCGGGTAGAATAGACACTCTTGTTAATAATGCGGGCATTATTCGACGCGCCCCCCTGCTAGAGTTCACCGAGAAGGACTGGCAAGAGGTGATAGACCTCGACCTTTCGTCCGCCTTCTACCTCGCGCAAGCGGCGGCGAAATGGTGGGTTCAGAGCGAACAGCGCGGCAAAATCGTGCAAATCGCCTCTCTGCTCTCGTTTCAGGGCGGTCTACTCGTACCCTCCTACACGGCGGCGAAGAGCGGTATCGCGGGAATCACTCGCGCTATGGCGAATGAACTCGCTCCACGCGGCATCAACGTGAACGCTATCGCGCCGGGCTACTTCTCTACAGAGGTGACCGCTGGTATTCGCGCCAACCCTGACCGAAACCGCGCCATACTCGATAGGATTCCGGCGGAGCGTTGGGGCGACCCCGACGACCTGAAAGGCGCTGTCGTTTTTCTCGCCTCCGCCGCCTCCGACTACGTGCATGGAACGGTACTCGCGGTAGATGGCGGTTGGCTCGCCCGCTAAAACGCTTTTATAAGGAGTTGAAGACCTCTTAATGACCTACTGTCTTGGCATTCTTACCCAAAAAGGGCTGGTGATGGCTTCCGATTCGCGCACGAACGCGGGCTACGACCAAGTTAATGTTCACCGTAAGATGTACACCTTCATGCGCCCCGGCGAACGGGTTTTTGTGATACTGGCAAGCGGTAATCTCTCCATAACGCAGTCCGTTCTCGCTCTCATCCAAAAGGACTGGGAGCAGGGGCAGGGTTTGGCGCAAGCCCCAACCCTCTACGACGCGGCGCGCGAAATAGGCGCTAAAATACGCGCCGTCTCCGAAATGGATAGAGCCGCCCTCGAAAACGACGACTTCAAGTTTAATATCAACATTCTCATCGGGGGACAAATCAAGGACGCGAAGCACGGACTCTATCTCGTCTATCCGCAGGGCAACCCGCTCTCCGCCTCTGAAGACTCGCCCTACCTGCAAATCGGCGAAACGAAGTATGGTCGCCCGATTCTGGATAGAGGCGTGCGCTACGACCAGACAACTCTCGCGGAAGCCGCAAAGTTCGCGCTCATCTCCCTCGATTCCACCATGCGCTCCAACCTCACCGTGGGTCCCCCTGTAGATTTGATTGTCTATGGCGAGGACGAACTGGACGTACTCCATCAGAAGCGCTTTCTTGAGAACGACCCTGAACTTCTCCACATCCGTTCGCAGTGGGAGCGGACGCTACGGCAGGGCATACGCGACCTGCCAGAACTGCGATTCTGGACGGATTACGAGCCGTAACCGTTTTTTTTCGCGCCCACCCCCTCTAAATCTCCCCCTTCACA
>CAIJLM010000340.1 GCA_903821495.1 uncultured Chthonomonas sp.
AAAGCCCTTTCATCCTTCTCGCGCCTCTTAAACGCCTCCGTGTTGTAGACCGCGAGAGAGAGCATAGGCTTCTCTTTCTGGAAGGCGAGTTTAATATCCTCGTACAGCCCCGCATAGACGCGGTTCAGCGAATAGGTGACAACGGCGGGGGGCTGGCGCTCCGGGAAGCAGGGGCGATTCGCCTCTATCTCCTCCGACTCCATCACGAATTTACGGCTCCGTTGTATCAAGACCTCTTTGAGCAGGTTGTCCGTTCGCAGGAGGTCGGCGTACTGAGTGGAAGCGTCTTCGCTCTCGGTTAGCGCGTCGTACTCCTTCTGCATCCGCTTCTCTACGTTCGTAAAGTGAAGGCGAAGGTTCTGTATGCCTATCGGGGCGAAGTGGCGGAGGTTGTTCTGCGCGAAGAAGTTTATGAGGTTGTACAGGTCAACTAGCGTGTTGTTTATGGGGGTCGCGGTCAACAGGAAGACCTGCTTTCCCTTCGTTATCTCCATAAGTTTGAGGGAACGGGTTCGGTAAGGGTGGCGGAAATGGTGCGCTTCGTCTACGATAACAACGTCGTAAAAGTCGCGGTAGTACTCAAAGTATTCTTGTGGTATCGTGCCATCGCGCCCAAAATCGGTATGGTTGAGTATAGTAACCTGCTCAATGTAGGCGCGGGGGTATTTCGGCTTGAGGTAGAGGTCTATGTTTCTTTCCCAGACCGATTTTCGCCCGGACTTGGGAACGATAAGGAGAACTTTTTTCTTATGGAAGAGCGCGTTTTCGAGGAGCATCATGCCGATAAAGGTCTTCCCCAGCCCCACCCCGTCGCAAACCAGACAGCCCCCCCACTGTTCGGCGATTTGCAGGGCGCGGCGGTATCCGTCTTGCTGATACTTCGAGAGAACGGGATAGAGCGCCGATTGGTTCCGCTCCCAATCCGTCTGGCTTTTGTCCCGCCCTAAGAAGTACTCGTAGAGGGCTTTCGCGTAGACCTCAAAGGGGGTATGTTCGCGAAGGTGGCGCTCTATAAGCGTTAGAATCTCCTCCCTTACCTCTTCGCCCTCTTTCCAGACCTGTTCGTACCAGTCCCGGAGCGCGTTTATCTGATGTTGTTCGGTGGTGAGGATGTTCAGTTCGATATTCTGGGTAAGACCGGGATGCGTGAAGTTGGAAGAGCCTACGACGGCGAAATCGGTAAGGCTTGTATCGCCGCCTTCCATGATGTAGCCTTTTGCATGGAACTTCGCTTTCGTGTAGACCCGCGCTTGAATGTGTCCGCTTTGAAGAGACTGCCGTATCGCCGCCAACCCCTTGAGGGTATCGTCTTTCTCTTTGACCGCTTCGATGCTTTCGTCGGACTGTTCGCGCAAACTCGCCACCAGTTCGGCGCGGGTTCGGCGCGTCACTTCGTCGCCTAGCAGGATTCTCATACTCGCAAGGGGTTGCCACAGTCCGTCAAGGTCTATCAAGGCTCCAATCTCAAAGTACCCCGTCGCCACCTCCCAACTTCGAGAGGCTGGCAGGAGGCGCTGAAAGGCTTTCATGACTGTGTTTTCGCCCCGATTGTCGAGAAGGGTAGGCAGTTTCTGAGACATAAGCGCAGGGACTTTCTGGAAATTCGAGAGGGGAAATATCAAGCGTAACGCGGGGGTAAAGTTCTATAAGCAGTATGCAAGATTCCTGCATACTGGAAACTTTTTTATGAGAGATAGTTAGGGGCGGGTTCTATTGCGTCCGTGATATTTTGCAGCGCAAGCGCAAACAAGCCCCCTTATGTGAATGACACGAGGGGGCTTTGCACATCCGCGCAATGTCTGATTATCTAGTTGTCTAACAAAGCCTTTACTATATCTATCGCCTGATTGAGTTTTGGCTTAGTTAGATTCCCTATCCTTCTCCCTATTCTGTGTTCTGCAATCGCGAACAAGTAACAGGGGCGAAGGTAACTTTTCAGGTCTAGAGAGCCATTTTCTACATCTTGCAATTCAAGTTCAAGAATGTTGGGCTCATTGACGTATTGTGACGTTATAAGAGCCAGCAAATAGTCAACGCCCCCATTATAACTCCATGAGGCAAGCACTAACGCTGGTCGCCGTTTCTCGCCAGAATTTCCACTAAAAGGAAAAGGAACAGAAACTATGTCGCCTTTTACAAACCTTGCCACGCTTCATCCTCCGCAGGCGTATCCCAAATACGCGCAAGAGCCGCTTCGCTAACAAGAGTCGTCATTTCAGAGGGTTGATTCGCTGGAAAAACTTCGCCCCCTGCGTGGAAAACTAAAGTCCCAAAGTTCACATTTGCAGAAGGAGCAGTTCGGGATTCAGCAGTGATTATCGTAAAGCCCTCGTGTGACTTACGTATCTTCTTTATCGTCGTTGTGTTCTCTCTCGGCTGTATCATCTAAGTCCTCTCTTCTCGGTGTGTTTATCCGCAATGGTATCCTTGTCTTTTCTTCGCCGTTGACCTGTATAGCAAAATCGTAAACCCCTTCGTGTTCAAATTTACAGCCGGCTAACCCAAGTATAGTCTGAATGTAGGTAGGGCTACCTGAACGCTTAGGAGGAGGCACGACGGCTTTACTCTCAATGACCAACTTTCGGCGCCCCTCGCCGTCCATCAAAATGATAATAATGTCTTTCTCTGAGCCTATTTCGGATGGAGAAGCAGAAAAGCCTAACACTAAATACATCATAGGCAAAGCAAAAGGTAGTTCGGGCGGATTGATTTCACCGAACACACCCATTATATTTAACTTCCCATCTTCTGTAATGTTTGCACAATCAGCCAGAACACTTAGGGTTACATTCATGCCTGCTACCTCACGACTCAATCAAGTATATAAATAGACTTCACCCTTTTCTTTGTGGTTTCCTCCAATTATTAAAAAATTTGTCGGTTAGAACAATAATGACGCTATTTAGGAGTATTTTAAGGGCTGTTTCTATATGATTATTACAACAAATATCACAAATTTCAAGTTGACATAATTACCGTAATGGAGAATTTCCGTATTTAACCGCAACTTTAGGGGAGAATTTGCGTTCTCCCCTACGTCGCTAGTTCTCGGCGGCGGCGAAGGACACGGTAAAAGTCTCCCGTTCCGGTACGCGCTCTATCCCTTCCATGAGTTCGCCCGTCTCTTCAAGCCGTCGTTTCGCTTCGTCAAGGTAGGCGGCGCGGTCTAGTTCCTGCTTCGTGATAACGAGCGCGGGGAGGCTCTCGGTAGCGAAGCGCAGGGCGGCGGTATCCTCCCCGATGGAGAGACGCGCCGGGACGTGTCGGAAGCGAAGCGTACCCTGTAGCGTGTGGAGCGTCTTTCGGCGGTTCACCTTGCGTTTCAACTCCTCTCGCGCCCAATGTTCCAACTCTCCCGCGTATACCCGCTTGAGGCTTTCCGCCTCCGTATCGAGCGCGGCGACAAGTCTTTCCGCTTGAC
>CAIJLM010000341.1 GCA_903821495.1 uncultured Chthonomonas sp.
AGGCTTGGGCGCGTGCCTGTTGGCTCCCGCCCTCCTAAACGCCCAACAGCAAGACGACCCGCTCTACACAAAACGCCTTGTGGAGGCGCGGACGCGTGCCAAAAAGGAGGGGCTTGCCCTCACGCTCGCCGAGATACCCAAGCCCAAAATACCGGATGCAGATAATGCGGCGACCTATCTTATCCAACTACAGGCGCTTGAAAAGCGAAAGTCTGTTTCGCGCGAAGACGCTGACTTCATTCATAACGAGTGGTTCAGGGCGAAGCCTACGCCTCAACGGACGCTACGGGCGAAGCGGATTCTCACAAGCCGCGCCGACATTATGAGCCTTGTAGAGAAGACAGCCGCGTGTAGCTCCTTCTACCTGCCGTTCAGAATGACAAAAGTCTCCGCAACCTATTCGTTCGCTGAGTTCCCATTCGAGGCGGCGGCGGCGTTGAGAGGCATCGCCCGTTGGATTCACGCGAAGACCCTGCTCCTGCTGGCGGAGGGCAGGTATCAGGAGGCGGTAGCGAATCAGGCGAAAGCGTTTCGTCTAGCGCGTATCTCCAGTAGAGCGCAGGACACTTCGCAGTATCTCTTGAGTTCCGCGCTAGACGTAATGGCGGTTCGTGGTATGGACGTGGTTCTCTATGAGGCGGGGGAGAGGGCGGGAGTCGCCGAAGCCGCGCTGAAAGCTCTTGAGCGCGAGCCATTCGTTATGTCGTGGGAGCCGCTTCTCTCTTTTCAGTTGGCGACCTTTTTTGACAACATGGACGCGCCAAGAAAAGCGGCTACAAACGGCAAATACGATGCGGAGATGGAGAAGAGTTTGCCGAAAGAGGCTCAGGAGGAGTTCAAACGCTATGGCTACCCCAAAGACCCCGCACAGAGAGCGGAACGCTACTTCAATGCGAACGAAACGAACCTCATTCGGAGAGTGGTAGAGTTGAAAAGCGTTATGGCTTCCCCCTACTATCAGAAACCGCCGGAGGGGTTTCCGTCGGCGCAGGAGATAGAGCGGCTCTCGAAAGAGCCAGACACAAACCTAGCGATGATGCCTCTAAGCACGTTCTACATCATCCGAACTCGCGCCGCAAAAAATGAGGCGGAGAGGGTTGTGTTACAGGCGGGAGCGCAGGTTCTTGCGTGGAAGGTGGCGCATGGCGAGTTCCCCAATGCTTTGCAGGAGATAAATCCTGATGTTTCGCTCGACCCGTTCGATGGCAAGCCGATACGCTATCGGAAAGAGGGCGCGGGGTTTATAGTCTATAGTGTAGGGGAGAGTTTGAAGTACGACGGGGGCGTTCGGGCGGAAGGCAAGCGCATAGAGGGCGCGTTCCGCTACCCCGCGCCGCCTCGTAAAGACTTCCCGCCAGCCCCAAAGAGCGCACACTCTTTGCGCGGAATGTCTTCCGGAGGGAGGCGCGAGTAAAAAGCGTCACCTCTTGTGATTCGGCTCCGAATCTACGACCTTCCGCAGGTAGTCCGCGAGTTCTTTCACGCCTTTGGGAAGGCGCGGACAGGGACGCACGAGAATCGCGTCGTCGCTTGCGTGAAAAAACCGATTTTTCTGAACAGCGGGAACCCCCTTCGCCCACCCCGGCATCTGTTCCGCTTGCGGTTGCGTCTCCCTGCCTGTGATTATCACATCGGGGCGTAGGGTTAAGACCTGTTCGGAGGTCAGTTTATCTCCCGGCGCGGGCTTCGCGACAGCGTTCTCGCCCCCCGCGATTTTGATTATCTCGTCAAGGTAGGAGCCGGGTCCTGTTGTGTAGATGGGGTTGACGCTGTAGAGCATGAGGACTTTCGGCTTCCACTTTAGCGCGGACTGCGCCTTCTGAATTTTGTTCAGGCTACTCTGCAACTCCACTGTGAGGCGGTTCGCGGCGGTATCGGCTCCCGTCGCCTCCCCAATCGTGCGAATGGCTTGCAACGTCTCCGCGATAGACCTTGTAGATACCGTCAGCACAGGCGCTTTCAATCGCTCCAAAGCCTCAATCGCACGGGCGTTTAACCCCTCCACCGCAACGATTAAATCGGGATTTTGAACAAGAACGCGCTCCGTGTTTATCTGAAACCCGCCAATTTTGGGCTTGCCCTTAGCCTCCGCAGGATAGTCGCACGCATCTGTCACCCCTGTCACCTTTTTGCCAAGTTGTAGCGCAAAAAGTATCTCTGTATTGCTAGGCGTTAGCGAAACAATACGCTGTGGCGTTTTCAGGAGGGTCAGAATCTTCCCGCGTGAATCTTTGACACTGCGGGGATAGCCCGGAGTAGCCGACCTCTTAGGGTGAACAACGCGCGGGGGTTGCGCTGCAGTAGGGCGAACGGCGTAGCCTCCCGCCAAAGCGAGAACAGCGCCAAATCCGCAAAACAGGAGGTTACGGCGGCTCATTCAGCCTCCTCTTCCGCTATTTCCGCCACAGGAGTTGCGGACTTGCGCGGCGGTTGGTAGACGCGCTTTTTGAGACGGTCTTCTTTTTTGGGGGTCGGCGTGACTTTGGCGAGTTCGAGCAGTTGCGCCACTTCGTCGGGGCGCAGTTTACGCCACGTGCCGGGGTTCAGCATATTTAACTTGATATTACCGATAGCCGTCCGTTGAAGAGAGCGCACCTGATGCCCTACCGCCTCCATCATGCGCCGCACTTGCCGGTTTCGCCCCTCGTAGAGCGTTATCTCTATGGTGGTGGACTGGGTGGCGGTATCGTAGTCGACGAAGCGCACCCTCGCGGGGGCGGTCATACCATCTTCAAGTTCCAAACCGTCGCTGAGTTTAATAGCGGTCTGCCGCTCCACGAAGCCCTTCACGCGCACAACATAGACTTTGGGAATGTGGTAGCGGGGGTGGGTGAGGCGGAAGGCGAAGTCGCCGTCGTTTGTCAGCAGGAGAACCCCTTCGCTGTCCTCATCGAGTCGTCCAACGGGGTAGATGCGCTCTTGAATCTGGTCTACGAGCTCCATAACAGAGCGTTGGGCGTGGGGGTCGCTAACAGTACACTGGTAGCCTACGGGCTTGTTCAGCAGAACGTAGATTTTTTTAGAGGAGGTTTGCGTGGCGATGGGTTCGCTATCCACACATATTACGTCTCTCTGGGGGTCGACTTTCATGCCGGGTTGAGTCACAGGTTTTCCGTTTACCGTGACCCTACCAGCCTGTATCATCCCCTCCGAAGCTCTCCGAGAAGCGACTCCGGCGGCGGCGAGAACCTTTTGCAAGCGAGGCAATTCGTTTTCTTTTGCGTTTTCCATACCCTAAGCATACCAGACCTGTAGCGAAAAAGAGAGAATACCGCATAAAACTCCCTCCGCTCTTGCCGTGCAGGAGCGCCGCGACCCCTCGCAACTCCTTCACCTCATGGTCGGCTTGCAGAGTTGTCGCGCCCAAAGGCTGACCATCCACAATAAGTTGTAACGAGCCTATGGGGGCGGCGGCGTTCAGGGGGGCTTTTAGCGCTGAGAAGGAGGGGCGCAGTTCATAGCGTGGCTCATACCCTTTGCGAACCACCATTTGAAGTGGAGCGGCGGCGAGGGCGACTACCTTTTTCTCTTCGCCATCCTCTACAGGGCGTTCGCCCAAAGGTTGACCTTTTGTAACGACAGTGCGCGTCTCGAAACGCGAAAAGCCGTACTCCATCATTTTCGCGGTCTCTTCAGGGTACATTTTACAGTTCAGAACGACGGAAATCAGTCGCCAGCCGTTCTGAGTGGCGGAGCCGACATAGCACTTGCCAGCGGGAATCGTCCAGCCCGTTTTAATGCCATCCGCGCCGGGAAACTTGCCCAGAAAACGGGAGTGGTTGTGCATCGTGAGGTCTAATTTGTCAATCGAACGCTCAATCCTGCACCTCTTCGTAGCGACAACCTCCGCGATACGCAGCTCGCGCATAGCGGCGCGTCCGATGAGCGCAAGGTCTCGCGCTGTGCTGTAGTGCTGTTCGTCGTGTAGCCCGTGACTATTCACAAAATGGGTGTGCGTACATCCTAACTCGCGGGCGCGGACGTTCATCATCTCCACAAACGCCTCTTCAGTTTTAGCGACGTGTTCCGCCGCCGCCACGCAAGCGTCGTTCGCCGACCGCATAAGAATAGCGCGAAGCAGGTCGTGCGCTGTGACTTTTTCGCCCTCCTTCAGGTGAAGCGAACTCTCCTTCGTCTCCGCCGCGTTTTTGCTCGCCGCTATCAGGACATCGGGGGTGGTACGCTCGCAAAAAAGGAGCGCGGTCATAATCTTCGTAGTGCTAGCGATGGGGCGCTGTTCGTCGGCGTTCCGCTCATAGAGAACCTGTCCTGTAGCGCTGTCTATCAGAATGGCGCTAGTCGCGTCTACATTCAGAGGCGCGGAGGACGCAATTTTCACAGGCTCTTCCGATTCTACAGTTGGCGGAGGCGTAAGCGGAGGCGCAGGAACCACAACGGGAGGGCGTGTTTCAGGGGCGGTTTGCGGAGTGGTCTTACGGGGGCGCGAGTGCGAGTAGACTACCTGCAAACCTATGAGAAGTACCAGACTAGCAGTGAAGAGGCGGCGACGCAACTCTCTCTTTTTGACGGAGCGGGCGGGAATTTTTGTATCCTCCTGCATTAAGCGTGTCTTGCGAAGAGTGGAGATGTTATTGTATCGCTTTCTCTAAGAATTGGCAACCCCTAAAAGCGGGATTTAATACAATTTAGCGCTTTTAATTCTTATCAGGGCGAGGCAGGGTACGACGGCTCGCGTGTGGAATATAGCGCTAGAGAAAGGCGGTGCATGAGATGATTCCCTTCTATACAAAATGTTGGAGCGTTCTGGCTGTTCTTGGTCTCGCTCTATCTAGTTCTGTCTGTTTCGCGCAGAGCGATTTTCTGGTGTTGAGCCATCGCGAAACCGTTAGTTTCGAGCGGATGATAGAGGAACTGAGTAAGGCGGATGTGGTAGTGGTGGGGGAGGAGCATGACCACAAGTTAGGTCATGCATTAGAGTTGCAGATTTTGAAGGGGCTACACGCCCGTAACCCCTCCCAACTCTTCTCGCTGGAGATGTTTGAGCGGGATGTTCAGTTGACTTTAGACGAGTATCTGAACGACCAGATAAGTCAGTCTAGTTTTCTCGCCGCCTCGCGCCCGTGGCCCAACTATGCGGCGGACTACGCCCCTCTAATTGAGTTTTGCAAGGCGAACAGAGTGCCCGTCATCGCTGCAAATGCGCCCCGCCGCTATGTTAGCGCGGCGAGTCGGAAGGGGCAAGCCACTCTTCTTGAACTACCAAAAGCCTCTCAAGCGTACCTTGCCAAACTGCCCATTACGATGGATTTACCTCCCGAATACGACCATGCTCTGGACGCTGTTTTTGGCAATCACGGAGGGCAGAACACGGGTATGCCGGCGCTTCCGCCCTTTATTAAGGAGGGGCAGGCTCTGTGGGATGCGACGATGGCGGATTCGATACTGCGAGGACGTAGGCAGTTTCGCAAGCGCCCTGTAATGCAAATCAATGGCTCCATGCACAGCGATAGCGGCTATGGACTGGTGGATAGGCTACGTAAGGCGGATAGAAGACTACGAGTGATGGTCGTCTCTATCAAGCGCGATAAGGCTTACCCGCAGGTGGAGGCGGGGCAGTATGAGAAGGCGGGGGACTTCGTGATTTTGACGGGAGAAGAGCCTAAAAAGTGAGCGCAAAACTCGTTCATAGCGTTATGCGCCGGGCAGACGGTATTTGTAGAAGACAGCGGAGGTGAGGCGTAAAACCTGCCCTTGAAAGCGATACCCCCCCATGCCCGGCTCAATGCGGCAGAACTTGCCAGCCAACTCTGGCTGTTCGGTCATGGCGGAGGGTTGCCTAATATCGTGTTCAATCTCTCTTGCAATCTGCTCGGTAAGCCCCGGCGTTCCCTCTATTCTCTCTACTCCTCTTGCTCGGATTTCCTCCCTGCGGTAGCTTTGCAGTTGGGTTATCGCAAAGGCTGTTTTCTGAAAAACGCTCTGAGTTCGCGTATCTCCCTCTAGCGACTTGGGGAGGGCGGGGGTAGAGCAGAGAGACAAATCGAGTTTAGAGAGGTCGGCGACGCTCCATTTGCGCGGGTCGCTTCTCTCGAACTGCTCCCAGTGCGCCACTAGCGTATCGTATCCTAATTCAAGGTCGGCAAGGAGTTTCTGCAAAGCCGCATCCTGTGTGTGTTGGAGGAGATACTGAATACGCTCTATACCCGACAGCCAGTCGGAACTCCAATTTTGGAACTCATTTTCAAAGGGAATCTCCGGCTCAAGGGAGGGGAGGGGCGCGGGTTCAATGGCTCTGGGCGGCTCTATCATCAAACTCTGGAAAGAGATGTCCATTATGGCGAGGCGCTCTAATACGCTTTTCTGCATATTTTCCGCCTCCATCTGTTTCTGGTTAATCTGATAGAGCGCTCTCTCCGCTTCCGCCTGCTTCTCACTAATCTGACGAAGCGCCTCCTCCAACTCTGCGTACAGAGGCGGACTCTCCTCCTCCCTCTCTTGGAGTTCGGCGCTTATCTTCCTTCTCTCCTCTACTATCAGTTTTTTTATCTCTCCGCTTTTTGCATCCATCGCATTTCTTATCTGACGCAATCCATCCGCGGCGCTAGGGGAGTCGAGGAGGGAACTCTCCTCTTTCGCTGTGTCGAGGCGGCGCAGAGCCTCCTGCACTCTCCCAGAGAGGACGATGAGCGCAACAAATACTAAAACTGCACAGATTACGATAACCTCGTTTGTCACTCTTCCCTGCCCTCCACCTTCGATGGGTCGTATCTTCGGTAGTAGATAACCTGGGTGGGCTTGTCAGCGATAACCTTGCCTTTGAACTCATAGCCTCCTTTACCTGGCGCGATTTTGAAAAACTTAAACTGTTGCGCCTCGCTCTGCGGGTAAGGGCGCTGTCGCTCGTTCTTGTCCGCCTCCACTCTCCCTGTAATCTCGCCTCCTGCTGAGGTTCTTCTCGCCTCCGTATCAATACGCAACACCCTCTTGTTCTCCAACTGCTTGCGATACGCCTCTTGAACCTTGGCGACACTCTCTTTCAGGCTCGAAAACTGTTCTGTAATTTCGGAAGGCAGGTTAGTAGAGGCATCCCACTCAAAATAGAGCGCTCTATCTATAAGGGGAATATCTATCTCAGACCATTCAAGGGGGTCTCCTTGTAGTAGTTCGCTCCAACGATTTCTAAAGAACGTGTAGGCGTGCTTCATGTTTTCCCACCACTCCGGGGAGTTCTCTCGTATCGCGGCTTCTAGTTCGCTGTTTTCCATTAGGTCTCGCCATATATCCAGTGGTTTTGGGGAAGCGGGTGAGTAGCCTGTACGCTCCTTATAGCTGTCTCCTTCTTGGAAAGATGTCAGAAGTGGGGACGCTTCAGGAGGCGCGCTACGCATCATCCGCTCTAGTTTTTCCAGTTTTTCCAAAATTTTCTTCTCGAACTCTACAGGAGGAGTTGAGGGTGAGGTTGTGACGGCAGAAAGGCTTGAAGGCTCTTTACGTATTTGTAGCAGTTTATCCGCGCTTTGCTGCTTTTCCGCCCAAGAGAGAATTAACTCAGATTTGGCAAAAATCTGTTGCGCCATATACACAATAGGCTCTATATTTTCTGATTTTTGGAGAATGCTATCCGCAAGGGTTTTGGATTCGGCAAGTTCCAGTTTAGATTCGTTGATAGTTTTTGTAATCATAGATAATATGCGGTCTATATCCTTCATCTTCATATCATCTTCTTTTTCCTTGACCGCCAATTTGTCCCAGAGTTGCGCGAGCTGTTTTCGGTTTCGTTCACTCATTTCGTCCACTGCCTCTCTCAGCCTATCGCTAATTTGACGCTCCACCCTCTCTATCGTTTCCTCAATACGTTGCGTTTTCCAAAGGATTCCAAGCCACATTAGAACAAGCGAACTCATCACCCCAACTGTCGCTTGCGGTCTATTGGGGAAATCCACCGTAGCGACGCAAACCAATATCATTATCGCGCATAGGAGAGCGGCGAACAGGCGAAGGTTCGGAAGAGGCGAAGGGTTGTTTTTTGAAACTTTGGTAGGCAC
>CAIJLM010000342.1 GCA_903821495.1 uncultured Chthonomonas sp.
ACTCCCATAACCCTGAACTCTTACTATCTCAAATACGCTGTTCGTTCCCGGACGGATTTGAGGTATACTCTCTTCTACTTTAACACTTGGAGAGCGCGAAAATGCCGCTAAACACCATCGAAGAGGCTCTCGCCGACCTTCGCTTGGGCAAAATTTTAATTGTCGTGGACGACGAAGACCGCGAGAACGAGGGCGATTTCATCGTACCCGCCGAATGTTGCACACCAGAAGTGATGAACTTCATCATTAAATACGGACGCGGTATTCCGTGCGTGCCAACCACCGCCAAGCGTTTTGATGAACTCCAAATCCCTATGATGGTCAAAAATAACACGGCGCGTCACGGAACCCCTATGGGGGAAACAGTGGACGCAGTGAAAGGCGCGACAACGGGTATCTCCGCATTCGACCGCGCCCTCACTGTAAAGGTTTTTGTAGACCCCGACGCCGTTCCCGAAGACCTCGCGCACCCCGGTCACATCATCCCCCTCAAAGCCACAGAAGGCGGCGTGCTGCGCCGAGCCGGACACACCGAAGCGACGGTAGACCTCTGTCGCCTAGCGGGATATAAGCCTACAGGCGTACTCTGCGAAATTGTGGCGGACGATGGGCGCATGGCGCGAATGCCTCAACTGGTGGACTTGGCGAGAGAGTTTGACCTTAAAATCATCTCCGTCGCCGACCTTATCGCCTACCGCCGCAGAACCGAAAAACTGGTCAAGCGCGTCGCCACCACCAAACTCCCCACAGGGCGCTACGGCGAATTTACGGTTCACGCCTACGAAGCCAGCGTTGCGCCGTTTCAGATTGTCGCCTTTGTAAAGGGCGATGTCACCAACGGCGAACCCGCCCTCGTCCGAATGCACTCCTCCTGCGTTACCGGAGACCTCATAGACTCTCTTCGATGCGACTGCGGCTCCCAACTTCAACGCACTCTTGAAGCGATTGCAGAGGAGGGCAGAGGCGCGCTCATCTACTTAGAGCAAGAGGGGCGCGGTATAGGTTTGGTGAACAAACTTCGCGCCTACGAACTTCAAGAGCAGGGCGCGGACACAGTGCAAGCCAACGAAATGCTCGGCTTCAAGCCCGATTTGCGAGACTACGGTATCGGGGCGCAGGTGATGGTAGACCTCGGCATTAAAAAAATACGCCTAATGACCAACAATCCCAAAAAAGTGGTTGGGCTGGAGGGCTATGGGCTGGAGATTGTGGAAGAGGTTCCTATCGTAACACCGCCGAACCCGCACAACCTGCGATACCTGCAGACCAAAGCGGAGAAGATGGGACACCTCTTCCGCCCCGAAGATTTGACCCTCGAACAAAAATAACAGTTTTTAGTGAAACGGAAACCCCTCCTCAATGCGTCCCTGTTATAGGGTGTAGGGGAATCGTTTTGAATAGGAGCGAAAAATGCCCCCGAATGTAGTGGAAGGCGACTTGATAGCGCGTGACCTGTCGTTTGGAGTTGTGGTAGCGCGATTTAACGATTTTCTGACGAAGGCGCTTCTTGAAGGCGCTTTAGACGCTATCAAGCGTCACGGCGGAGACGAAAATCGTATTACAGTAGCGTGGGTTCCCGGTAGCTTTGAGATACCAGTCGCCCTAAAAGCGATGGCGGAGAGTGGAAAGCACGACGCGCTTATCGCGCTTGGCTGTGTGATTCGCGGGGCTACCACGCACTACGACCATATCGCGGGAGCGGTTACGAGCGGCGTGAACAGCGTCGCTCTTGATTCGAACCTACCTGTCGCCTTCGGAGTGATTACCGTTGAGAGTATTGAGCAGGGCATTGAACGCTCTGGAAGCAAAGCGGGAAATAAGGGCGCGGAAGCGGCAGTCGTCGCAATCGAAATGGCGAATCTTCTCCGCAAACTTCGCGCCTAACTCTCTCCTCTCCAAGCGAAACGCCCCAGCCCGTCTCCGCATCGGGAACTATCAGGGGCGTTTTCCGTCTCTCAGGAGGGCTGTTTTGTGCGACGTTACTTAGGCGTACTACTCATATTCATAACGGGAATCACGTTCGGATGGCTCTTTTACAAACTACGCGCCCCCCGTCCCGCCTCGCAGTCCGAGGCGCAAAGCAAAGCGTTAGAGTTGTTGAGCCTGCCTGTCACGGCGATGGATGTCGGCGACAATCGTATTGTCAAGGCGGTCAGAAAACTAGACCCCTCCGTGGTCAATATCGATACCGTTGGCGCGGCGAAAGGCGCAGACAACGCAAACGCTGAGACGCGCGAAGTGCGTGGTAAAGGGTCGGGCGTTATCCTCACGCCGGACGGCTACATTGTAACGAACGAACACGTCATAGAGGGCGCAGTCAGAGTGCGTGTCACAATGTCGGACGGGCGCTGGTTCTACGCACACCTCATCGGGATGGATAAAGCCACCGACTTGGCGGTTGTGCGGGTGGATGTCGCAAACCTTCCCGCCGCAGAGTTCGGCGATTCCGATAGGTTGCAGGTAGGCGAGTGGGCGATTGCGCTCGGCAACCCGCTAGGGCTAGGCTCCTCAACGGCGGTGGGCGTTGTCTCTGCGCTAAACCGCAGGAACCTGCGCGTAGACGAAAACCGGACGCTAGACGGCGCTATCCAGACCGATGCCGCTATCAATCGAGGACACTCCGGCGGCGCTTTAGCGAATATCTTCGGACAAGTTATCGGTATCAACACGGCTATATTGAGTTCGTCGCCGCAGGGAGGGAGTATAGGGCTTGGCTTCGCGATACCCTCGAACACCGTCCGCCGCGTAGTGAGAGAGATTATTTTGGCGGGACGCGCCGCGCCGCCGACACCCAAAACCCCATTTCTGGGAGTGAACTACGACTATGTGCCGGAGAGCCTCGCGAAAAAACTGCGACTAGAGGCGCGGCGCGGCGTTATTGTGAAAAGCGTACTCGTGCAAAGCCCCGCAGAACAGAGCGGCATACTCCCGAATGACATTATACTCTCCGCGGATGATAAGGTTATTGGCGATAGAAAAGACCTACTCGAAGCCATTCAGCTCCATAAGCCGGGCGATTCCGTCTCGTTGCAGATTCTGCGTCCCTCGCTAGGCAAAATCAAAAACTTCGTCGCTCAACTAGCGCGTTATGAGGAGACCGCAGACACGCGCCCCTAACCAAATACGAAACATTTACAGGAAGTCGGGTGTCTAAGAGAGTATGGCGGCGCTCCTTTGCGAAATCTATGAGTGGTTACGTCTAAGGTTGACTCGCAATAAAGCCGAAAAGAAAAGTATACTGATAGTATTACCTTATGAAGGAGAGACACTCTTTGCTGGACGAGATAAAAGAGAGAGCGAAATCGCTACGAACGCAACTGACCGAACTTGGAGGGCATCTTTGACCAGACCCGCGTAGAATCGGAAATTCACGCGCTGGAAGAGCGGACTTCCCAACCCACCTTCTGGGAGGATGCTTCGCTGGCGCAGAGCCTACTACAAGAGATGAACGCGCTGAAAGAGCGTATAGCGCCCCTACAGGGCGTAGCGCAACGCTTGAGCGACCTTGAGGTGATGGCGGAACTCCTTGCGGAAGAGGAGACAGCGGACGCGGCTACTCTGGAGGAGCTTCTGACAGAGGCGAAGCGCCTCGAAAAAGAGTTGGCGCGGCTGGCGCTCGAAACTCTCCTCTCAGGAGAGTACGACAAATCCGACGCGATTTTGGAGATTCAGGCGGGGGCGGGCGGAACCGACGCTTGCGACTGGGTGCGGCTATTGCAGAGAATGTACGTGCGCTGGGCGGAGAATCGCGGATACAAGGCGGAGGTTGTGGAGGAGAGCGAAGGCGATATAGACGGGCTGAAAAACACAACCATAATGATACATGGTAAAAACGCCTATGGCTATCTCATGGCGGAGCATGGAGTTCACCGCCTTGTTCGCATATCGCCCTACGACTCGAATAAACGCCGCCAGACCTCTTTCGCCCGCGTTGAGGTGTTGCCCGACATTGGCGAAGAGATAAAAATTGAAATCAACCCGGACGACCTCCGCATAGACTACTATCGTTCGAGCGGGGCGGGCGGACAACACGTCAACAAAACAGACTCGGCGGTGCGGCTTGTTCACCTGCCGACAAACATCGTAGTGACCTGCCAAAACGAGAGGTCGCAACACAAAAATAAGGCGATGGCGATGCAGGTTTTGCAAGCCCGACTTATCGCATTGGAGCAACAGCAGAGCGAACAGCGCCGGGCGAACCTGCGCGGAGAGGCGAAAGCCAACGAGTGGGGCAGTCAAGACCGCTCGTATGTCTTCCACCCCTACACGCTGGTTAAGGATGTGCGAACAAACTACGAAACGGGAGATGTTATCGGGGTGATGAATGGTAATATCGACCCGTTCATGGACGCTTGGTTGCAGTGGCGACAAGCGCAGAAGAATCAGGTTGCAGATTAGGCAGTATTGGGTTTCCTTAATTTTTCTGTCGGTAAGGAGCGACCAGACAGAGTTGCGGACGAAAGAAAGAGGCGTTATCATGACACCGAGACGAGGGTTGGCGTTTGTCGCCCTCTGCTGGGCGGTTGGAGCGGGGTTCCTTTGTGGAACCGCGCCCGTCGCCTCAGCGCAAGAGAGCGTAAAATCTGAGATAGAGCTGAGCGCGAAAGATATTGGCGCGAAGGAGAACGCTATCGGGAACCTTATCGCGGACAGCATCCGTAGTGAGGCTAAGACCGACATTGCGCTCATCGCCGCGTCGTACTTTACAGAAGACGCGAAGATAGCGAAGGGCGCGGTCTCGCTAAAAGACCTGCTCAAAACGCTTGAGTATAAGGACGATAGCATCACCGTTTTGAAATTGACAGGAAACCAGATTTTGAAAGGGCTAGAGCATGGTCTCTACCTCTTCCCAAAGTCAAACAGCGGTTTTCTCCACTTTTCGGGGATGGTTGTGACGATAGACGCTTCCGCCGAGAAGGAGAAGCGCGTACTCTCTGTAAAGATAGACGGGAATGCGCTTGACAAAAGCCAGACCTACAAAGTATCCATGCCGACCCCGCTGGCGAACGGCGCGTTGGGCTACTTCAGTATCTGGAAAAAGGACGATATTGACAAAGAGGAGACGAAGCGCCTAGACGACAAGACCCTCGCAACAGCCATAAAGTCCTATATTAAGGAACACAAAACCCTCTCTAAATCGGATGAACGGCTTATTGTCAAAGGAAAGATAGCGGATGCGAAATAGAATCGCCCTCACTGCTCTCTGTATGGCGCTACTTAGCGTAACGGCGGGTTGCAAGCGGAACGTAACGGAGAACGCCGCCAACGCGACTCCCGTCGTCTTGGCGACCTCGCAGACCGTCGCGCCTGTACAGGTTAAGCGTCTCGCCTTCGATGGCGACCTCGCCTTCAAGAGCCTAGAGAAGCAGTGCGCGTTCGGCTATCGCTATCTGGGTACGGAGGCGCACAAGAAGTGTCTCGACTATCTCGCGGAAGAGATGAAGAAGTACGCCGACAAGACGATACTTCAAGAGGGAAAGTACAAAGACCTGCCCTATACCAACGTGATAGGCGTGTTCTATCCTGAAGGCAAACAGGTTCCCGCGAAACTGCCCGTCCTCATCATATCGCACTGGGATACGCGCCCTGTCGCTGATGGACCCAACGCGCCCAACGGCGGCGCGGGTTTCCACTGGGGCGAAAAGGGCTGGAACCGACTCTCGCCCATTCTCGGCGCAAGCGACGGCGCTTCCGGCGCGGCGATGATTTTGGAACTGGCGCGTATCCTAAAAGCGCAGAGAGCGAAAACGGGCGTTGTGCTTGCCCTAGTGGACGGCGAGGACTACGGCGACTTCCGAGCGAATAACGGGGAGGGCGATGGCGTTCTGCTAGGCTCAATTCTCTTCGCGAAAAAGTATAAGGACTATCCGGAAGTCGGACAACCCGCGTATGGCATTCTGTTGGACATGGTGGGCGGCAAGAATATCGTCATTCCGCGAGAGGACAACTCGCAGATGTACGCCGCCGCTACCAATGAGCGCGTGTTCGCAGTGGCGCAGTCGCTTGGATATGGCGATGTGTTTCGCTTCGACGAGCGGCAGTCGGTAGACGATGACCATATCCCTCTGAACAGGGCGGGGATCCCTACTATTGACCTGATTCACCCCCTACCCTACGGCGACTTCGCGAAACGCGGATATGTCTACTGGCACACGCAGTCGGACTCGCCCGCGCACTGTAGCGCGAAATCGCTAAAAATCATCGGCGAAACTGTCGCAGAGACTCTCTATCGGGAATCGGCGGAACAATAGCGGGACGGAATACGTCAAGGTAAGTAACTATAAACGAAAGGGTGTGATTGGCATGGCGCGGGAAACAAGACAACCCGGTCAGGGGCGAACGCTCAATTTTCAAGAGAGCGAACTTAAAATATGCGACTTATGCGGTTGCCTAAATCTAAATACAAATTCGGAATGCTTTATTTGCGGGTGGCATGGTCACTTTGAGCAGGAGCCGCGTGTTGTTCACGCCGCCCTCGAACTGGCGACTCGACGCTACGGTCGCCTCGAACTGCAACACCTAACGAATGCGCGAACCTATCGCGAACCCGCCCCCCCTACGTGGCAAGCGCGGCTTAGAGCGTGGTGGTTGGGCGTTTTGAATCGTAAAAAGCGGTGAACCCGCGACAAAAGGGATTTCAACGCCGTGTCTAATCGTTTCAAGGTTACGCTTTGCCTTATCGCTCTCTTCTCTCTCTTAGTTAGCGACATAACCAAAGCGCAACGCCCTCCCCTACTCCGCCTCT
>CAIJLM010000343.1 GCA_903821495.1 uncultured Chthonomonas sp.
CGTGTAGTTGAGGCTTGCGTCCCCTGTGGTTGCACCCGGAGCCTCCTCCATGCGGATGTCGTAGGCGTGCGTCCAGCCGATACCGAAGGGCCCTATCCTGTCGTCGTTGGCGTTGTAGGTGCGCTGGAGCGCGAGACCCGCTCCCTTCGCGGGACTGACCTGAATATCCGTGAACGACTTGAAGAGGTTGCCTGTGCTGAGGTTTATGTCTCGGAAAGCGCGTTGCCAGGGCAAAGTCCCGTTGAAGTAGCGAGAGCGGTAGACGCCTCTGCCCTTGAGACTGTGCATCTCCGTTTTCGTGAGGGGGCGGATGTCGGGCTGTGGCGCGACGGTTTTGTGCTTCTCGACATACTCCACCTGTTCGGGAGTCAGAGGCTGAGTTTAGAGGCACTCATCCTGCCTCTAAAGTGTGGCTTCCTTCAGTAAATTTATTTCGTCCAGTAGAGCCAATCCGAATTTCTCCGCCTGTTCAAATGAACACACAAACTTAATATGTGTATATTGTTTTTTTTCGTCGGAACATACAAAACAGTCTACAGAGAACATTTTATCATTTCGCACTCCACGTAGAAATATTTGTAGCCATTCAATATCAAGGTGGAGTGTGCAGTGCGGCAAACGCTTACTGCTATCACTGTAATATGAAACAGGGAAATGACACTTGGCAAATTCTCTGCAAGTAATAAAAGCCCGACTTAACGTTTCAAAATATATCCATCCGACCTGCCAACCCCTAGTAGACCCGGTTATAACAACAGAGTCATTACCTGGAATTAGGTAACGGAAATGAACTAAAAGATCTTCTGTAGTAGATGCAAGCAATTCAATCTTTATCTCCATTTCCCCGATAATGCTACTTGTTGCACCGAACTCTAGTTTTGCCATAGATTATATCCTTTCCAAATTGCTAACCGTAAATGGTCATGGCAGATAATCCATCCAATTACCAAGGTCTTCCATTCCCTCTCCAGTTTGGCGAAAGAAATTACCCGTTTTCGTGTCAAACCAAAGGTCTTCTTTAGCTCCGATTTTCATCTCGCGTTTGAGTTGGTGGATTAGCTCGCGAAATTCCTGACGTGACATCCCGGTTTCTTGTTTGATGATATCAAAGACTCTCTCAATTTTGTTTATCATCCAGTTCCCAGAGCGCACTGCCTGAGTACTTTCCTCTAAGTTAAGTTCAAGACTTTCTTCCATGCCCCCATCAGGGAATAAGCCTGTCGAGTCTCTATAGCGAATGGGATTAGATAACGTATACACAAACCAATTGTTACCATGGTAGACTTTATCTTCGCTCACGAATCTTCCTGTAATCGGGTCGTAATGCCGTGCCCTCATATAGACGAGTCCGCTCTCATCGTCGGAGGGATGTCCCAAACTCCCTACAAACTTGTGCCTGCTCGTGCCAGTCGGATTCGTCCCTCCCCTCACTGCGCCGTACACGTCCATCTTCCGCGAGGAGGTTATGTTCCCGTTTGGGTCTACCTCGCCCAAAACGCTACCCAAACCATCGAACAAATACCAACTCACGGAACCAGTGCTGTCGTTACGGCGGTATTCAGGCCCACGCGCCCCAACAAGATAGGTAGCGACGTTACTGGCTCCCTGCCTCTCGCGAACAAACATGGAGGCATCAAGAACAAAGTCCGTCGTCACGCCGTTTATGACAGAGCGGCGCCGCAGTCCGTCCGAACCATAGGTGTATTGAGAAGTATTCCCGCTATACGCACACTGTCTTAGCCTGTTCTGCACATCCCACGTGTTCGTTCTGCCGCCGCCCGTCAGCGTGTTCCCCGCCATATCATTCGTGTAGGCATTGCTACCCCGCGTCAACAGCATATTCGCATTGTTATAAGCGTAGTTCTCCGTGCCGGAGACGGAATCCGCCTTCTGCGTACGATTACCCATCGCATCGAACGAGTAACTTTGCGTCTGCCCGTCGCCGTAGTCTACCGAGGTGAGGCGGTACAACTGGTCATAGCCATAAGTCTCTGTCCTCAGTACGCCCGTAACGTCGCTAAGTTGGTTCGTGAGTCTATTGCCTACCGCGTCGTAGGAGTTGTAGTCGTTCTGCAACAACACCTTATTCTGCCAGTTCCCGTTGGAATCCTTCCAGAAATAGCGCTGTTTTATCTGCGCCAAGCGACCATGCGAAACGCTGTCATACGTGTAGTCGGTCTGCTGGTAGGAGACGAGCGTCGGGTTCGCGCCTGTCGTATACGTCTCGTTCGTGAGGTACAGGCGCGGTCTCCCTGTTATCTCGCTACCCGTCACGCTCCCCGCAGGAAGGTCGAAACTGTAGTCCGTGCGCCGCCCGTTATCGTCCGTGACGCTCCTGAGCGCGGGACTGAGGGCGTTCGGGTCGTCTTTGGGCAAGAGTTCCAGCATAGCCATGCCCCAGTTCGCAGTCGCTTGACTATAGGTATACGCGAACGTCCCGCCGCCCGGCAGGGTCATGTTGAGGCGCTGACCGAGAGGCGTGTACGTATAGGTTATCGCCCCTGTAACAGGGTCGGTGACGCTCTTCACCCTATCGCAACCCGCTTCGTAAGCCATGTTCGTCGCGCCGCGTGCATCGGTAACGTTCTGCATACGCCCCGCGCTGTCGTAAGAATAGGAGACTGTTTCCGCGGCGTAGCCGTTGTAAGCGGGGAAGTTCGCCTGCGTCGGCTGACCGAGACTGTTGTACCCGAAGGTCGTCGTGTTGCCCATCGCATCCGTGCTTTGGCTGACTCGTCCCGCCCCGTCGTAGACCGTACTCGTTGTGCGGTTGAGATGTCCCGTGCCGGGGTCTTGCACCACTTGCGTCAGATTCCCCCACGTATCGCCATAGCTGTAGTTCGTGACTACTCCATTCTCGTTCGTTTCGCTTGTTTTTTGACCGTTGCTGTTGTAAGTGTAGCTGAACCGCGTCCCGGTGTTGTTGTAGGTTCCGTCTCCGTACTTCGCGTCCTTCACCCACAGAACGCTTCCTCGATTGCCTACATTGCTATCTACATTGGTTCCCACGCCGAAGGAGGTCGTCCTCCCCGCCGCGTCCGTCACGCTCGCCTTCTGGAAGTACTGGCTCGCGTTGTAGTACGAGGTCGTCGTCGTCTCGCTCGTCCCGTTCACTGTCGCGGTCAACTGGTTCCCGTGGGGCCCATACGTGTAGGTATTCGCTATCGTTCCGCCCGAACCTGTGTAGAAGAGGGGCGCTCTGTCCGTCAGCACATTGTTGGCGCTGTCGTAACTCTTGGTGTAGAAGCGGTAACTCGTGGACGGCGCGTTCCAGTACCCGATATGCCGCAGGTATTGGTCAGTCGAGGCGTACATCCAGAGTCCGGTACTACTACTTCCGCTCGTGTAGTAGGTCTCGTAAGCGCCTGTGCCGTAGAGAGCGCCGAGACCCACCGTCCAACTCTGAGTCCGCTGATTGTTGTTCGCATCCACTCCGGCAGGTTCCGTCACGCTACTCACCCATATCGAGCCGGCGGAGATGGGAACCGTGCCAATCCGATACGAATAGTTGATATGATTGCCGTTCGGGTCGGTTATCTGGCTCAACAGCCCGGACTCCGTGACGCCGTTGTTATCTGATACGCTGGTATAGGCGTAACTCGTCGTGCGGTTCAGACCGCCGGGGTCGAGCGTCGAACTCGTGAGGTTGCCGTTCTGGTCGTAAGCGTAACTGACGTTGTAGGCGGGCCCCGCCACCTGAGTAATGCGGTACACAGGCGCTTGAGCGGTTCCGAGATTGCTCCAAGTGAAGACCAACTGCCTCCCGCTAGGGTCTGTCACGGTGGAGAGTTGCGCGGCGTTGTTCACCGTGTTGTAGACCAGGTTAGTGGTGTTGCCGTAGCGGTCTTGAATATAATTACAGCCTCTCGAAACGCCGATGCTCGTGAAATGCTTTATCGTACCGTCCATGCTATGTTCGGTATCGTCCACCACGCTTGCGGGTCCGTTCACAAGGAACGTGTTGTAGTTACTGTCGAGTTCGTCAAACAGGTAGGCGGGAGGGGAGTACAGCCCGTCCGCGTCCCTGTGGTAGCGGTGCTTCCCCCCGAAGAAGTCGTTCCGCTCCGTGTAGTTGAGGCTTGCGTCCCCTGTGGTTGCACCCGGAGCCTCCTCCATGCGGATGTCGTAGGCGTGCGTCCAGCCGATACCGAAGGGCCCTATCCTGTCGTCGTTGGCGTTGTAGGTGCGCTGGAGCGCAAGACCCGCTCCCTTCGCGGGACTGACCTGAATATCCGTGAACGACTTGAAGAGGTTGCCCGTGCTGAGGTTTATGTCTCGGAAGGCGCGTTGCCAAGGCAAAGTGCCGTTGAAGTAGCGAGAGCGGTACACGCCCCTGCCCTTGAGAGTGTGCATCTCCTTCGCGGTGAGAGGGCGGATGTCGGGTTGAGGAACGACCTCCTTGTGCTTCTCGACGTACTCAACCTGTTCGGGAGTCAGAGTCTGGGTACGTCCGTCCGGCATATCCCGTCGTAGACGCGCCTCTTCCATCATCTGGTTGCGTTGCTTTATCACCTGTCCGTTGGCAGGGTTTATGAGCAGGGTCGTCCCCGCTACCGTCAGCGTCGTCAACCAGCAAAATGCGCGAAATGTCCAGTGTGTACGTCGTCCCAACATGGCTATACTCCCATATCGAATAAATGCTATCGAGTGAACCGAAAAAGTGTGCAGTCTAGTGCATCCGCCCTGCCCATTGCGAAGGGGTAGGGTTGGGAAGGGGTGGGCGGGTGAGGGCTTCTCCGCCTATTTCAGCGTGATGACCACGCCGCCCCAAGTCGCCTCCCACCGCTTCCAAGAGATTACCGAGCGGTTCGGAGAGGCGCTCCCGTCCCACACGCTCACCCCCGCAGGAGAGACCGAATCCGCAAGTACGTAGTGACCCGCAGAGAGCAGAACGACCGCCGGAAACGCCTGTTTCTCGAAGCCCTTCCGCGTCATCTGGAAGCCCTTCGCAGAGTAGCCATGCCGCTCTAAACACTGCGCGAGGCTCTCCGCCGTCGTGCCCTCCTCGTTCGTCCCCATCTCCCGCGCTAACGTCTCTACACCCGCGGGTTTACCCTGACGCCTGAGCAGTTCCGCAAGGCACTGCGGGGCGCACATCGCATGAGAACGCGCCTCCCCCCTCTCCGCCGCCTGTTGCGCCGTCATCGCCTGCTTCCAGACCGCCTCCGCGTCTTTCGGAATATCGCCCCCGTGAAACCTGCCTATGCGCTTCACCGCCGCATGAACCAGAATACTCTTCGGATACCGCTCCATAAACTGCTTGAACTCCGCCTCCGCCGCCACCTTCTCGCCCATGCCGCTTGTGCAGACCGCCCTCTGGAACGCCCCCTCCTCCTCCAGCGTCGGCTCCCGGTCGCCGGGAGCGCTCGGAACCACGCCCTTATCTTTGAGATGCGAAGCGGTATCCCGCAGATACCCGAACCGCTCCTTCGCCGTTGCGAAATCTTTGCGCTTCGCGGCGGAATAGGCGTCTACCCGCTCCGCAAACGCCACAAGGCGCTGAGAAGCGTCATCCTGACTCGTCTCGTTGGCGTGAATGACCTGCTCCGCCTCCCGCTCGGCTTGGGCGTAATTTCCTGCTAAATAGTCGGTTTTCGCCGTCAGCAGAGGGTCGGGGGGCGGCGCGGGAACGTGTTGCTCGCCCACCCAGCCCCCAAAGCCCGCAGAAGAGTAGACAAGCCCCTTATGCGGGGCGCGACGGCTGGAGTGCCACATCCACGCGCCAGACCCCGCCAGGACGAGATTCAGGCTCAGGAGGAGGGCGAAACGCCCCGAACTACGAGTGACGAGAAAATGACGTGCTTTCAAGAGAATTCTCCTCCTAATTGACAATGGGAATGGCGATAATGCCAACTGTGCCGCCTACGGTGCGAACTTCTACCACGGCGTTTTGCCCAACCGTCGCGTTGCTAACGACTTGAAGGGTCGCGGTGTAGTTAAACGGAGTTACCGTGAACGTAGTCGTTCCCATCGGCGACAGATAGCAGTTCACGCAACTTGAGGTGAAGGTGACATCCAGATGGTCTCCCGGTCCCATGCCGCTAACGTATATCTGCACTTGGAACGCGCCCGCCGCCTTCGAGACGCTACTGGGACCAATGAGTTTTATGACCAGCGGGGTCACCGTCGCATACATCAGCGTCGGTGCTTTCGTGGAGTCGTACTCCTTCTTCGCGAAGTAGAGCCAACCCGCCGAACTCTCATTCTGCGCTACAAGAGCCACGTTGAGAGGCGTGTTAGCGCCGAGAGCCGCCCTTATCGCCGCGTCCATGGACCAGTTCACCCATACAGGAGTGAACGCGCTCGGCGTATAGGTGAACGTCTTAAAAGTCGTATCCGGCGTTATCGCCACCATGGGCGAGGTAGACCAGACCACTGTATTCGGATCCCAAGTCGGGTTCGTCAGAGCCTGCGCCCCTATGCTCGCAGAAACCGTACTCCCCCCTGAACTGTTCGCCCCCGTGAAATAGGCGCACACATTTCCCACGCGATAGATAGTCCCGCTCGGCAGAGTCGCCTGTGGAAACCGCACGAAACTCCGTCCCACGCGGGAGGGGTCGCCAGAGTACCCCGCGAACAACCCGCCCTTGTAGGTGCGACTTCCATACTGGAAGTCCTGAAAAACATTCGTCGAGTACCGCAAATCGAGGCGGCTATCCACCGTCTGGTTATCCGTTGCGCTCAATCCGGTGAAGGTGACTTTCTCCGCTCCCAGCGGGTTCCAGCCTACTCCGAACGGCATATTGTTGGAGTCATACAGTTCGTAGAGGTAGGGTTCTCCGCCGGGCGAGACGGTCGTGTCGTCGTAGAGATGCACTGAGTTCGCCAGCGTCGCGATAAGCGTCCCGTCTCGATAGATGAGGAAATTACCCGTAGCGGAGTTGGACCACTCAAGGCGCAACGTGTTCGGCATGAAGACATCGGTCACGCGGAAGTTTGCGGGGTTCAAGGTGATGTTCGCTATCTGCGTATCCGAACCCATCGTCGCCGTAAAGGTCACGGTAGTAGGATAGTTCACTGTGCTGGTCGTGCCTGTCGTCACGGAGACTGTCGTCGCCCCAGAGGGAACAGTCATCATAGCGGGAACCCCGTTCACCGTCATGGATGTCGTGAACGCGATGTTCACGACATTCCCTCCAGAGAACGGCGAGGGCCCATCCAGAGTGACCTTAATCGTGACGGTAGCTCCGTATCCTCCCGTCAGCGAGGTCGGAGTGACGCTCAGAGCGCTTAGGTGCGGCGGCGTGACGGTCAACGCTCCGCTCTTCGGCGTTCCGTTGTAGGTAGCGGTGATGTTCGCTACCGTGCTTGTCTGGGTTGCACTCGTGGTTATGGTGAAGTTCGCGGTCTTGCTTCCCGCGCTTACGGTTACGGACCCGGGTATCCCGACGATGCTATTGTCTTTGGAGAGTGTAACGACGGCTCCCCCTGTCGGCGCGTTCCCCGTCAGCGTCACCGTTCCCGTCACATTGTTCCCCCCTGAGACCGGATTGACGCTAAAGGTCACGGAGGTCGGGGTAGGCGGCGCGACGACATCGAAGGCGGCGGAGGCTCCCGACATGAAAATGGAGTAGCGGACGGTATACCCCGTCGCAATCGCCGCTGCGATAGGCGCTCCTACTGTGAACTGCGAGGTGGACATATTGTAGGACACCGACCATCCGTTGCTCGTTGCGCTCGTGGCGACGGTGGATCCGCTCAAGACAACGTCCCAACTGCCAGATGCGGGAGAGGTGGTTCCTGTCTTTGCGAAAGTGGCGCTACTACCCTGAGGGACTTGGGGGTTCTGCGCCTGAGCCAGGGATGAGTCGCCCAGCAGGAACGCAAGAAATGCCAATAGACTCCAAAGGGAAACGAGGGCGCGATGGGAATTGACGTAGTTCAGATGAGGAGTAACGCTCGGCATGGCGCGAAAAGCCTTTCTGTCCAAAAAATAATCAAGGGTGAGAGGTGTAGTAACACACAAAACTGTCAAAAACACAGGCAAACAAGAGTATCTACTATATATATACCCTATTAACGGTAAATGTTCGCATGATTCCAAAAATATTTTTGGAAATGTAAAATTATTGACAAAAAAAAGCCTGCTTAACAGACGGTTTCGAGATATATAGCGTGTATCACAAACAAAGTTTTCGTGAGCGAATGGCGTGCAGGCGTTAAGGCTTCTTTGTAAGCGTCAAATAGCTCCCACCTTCTGGCAATGTGCCGGAAGGTGGTATAAGTATTCCCCGCACACGCGGGGGTGAACCGATAG
>CAIJLM010000344.1 GCA_903821495.1 uncultured Chthonomonas sp.
CTTTGCGAAGGAGAGGTTGGGTGAGGTTATGTGAAGAGTCGCAACCCTGAACTCTTACGCAGGGACGCGCCGTCTATTCTAATACGTATCCCAACTCCAAACGGTTGCATCAATGCTCGGCGCTCAACAACTCAACCTCTACCACAAGCGTAGACTGAGGCGGAATCGTACTGCTGGATTGGTCTTTGTAGCCTAGCGCGGGGGGTATTATCAGCCTGCGCTTTCCGCCGACGCGCATCCCCTGCACTCCCTCATCCATCCCTCGAATCACGCCGCCTCCGCCCAGAGTGAAGTAGAGCGCTTCGCCTCGCTTCCGCGTATTAAATACCTCTTTACCACTTTGGAGGGTTCCCACGATATGCACCTGCACTTGGTCGCCGCTCTTCGCGCTATCGCCAACGCCTAGCATTAAATCGAGATACTCTAGCCCCTCCGCAGTACGAACCACTTTCGTCTGCGCCGCCCCCTCTCCCGGCAGAACAGCCACCGCAGAGGCTCCCGATAAGCCCTCTTGCGTCCGTTGTGTAAGGACGAGCGGCTGATGCGTCGTGTCGGTAATGCGTAGGCTACAGTCCCATCCCCCTGTTCCGTTCAACACCTTCACCAGTATGCGATTGACCCCTTTAACGAGTCGCACCGGGAAGACATCCTCGTCGGCTTTCCATGCACGTCCCCCAATAAAACGGTACACGCTTGAGCCGTTTAGCCAGCAGAACATATCGTCGTCGCTACCCGCTTTGAAGAGAACATCCATGTCCATCGGCGCGGCAATTTCGGAGTAGGCGTATACCGCCGACTGGTCTGCGTTCGTGAAGAGGTCGTGGAAGTTAATATGCCCATCGGGCGTGTCTAAATCTACGTACTGCCACCGAAACGAGTTATTTCCCAGAATAAGCCTCTGAGTAAACTGTATAGGCTCCGCAACGGGGAAAGCGTCGCGGGTTCGCCATGTCTCTCGTCCCGGTAGCGCCCCCAAAACCTGCCAGTGTTGAATATAGCCCGCCGCCTGAGCGACATCCGCCTTCTTGCCGTAGAGGCGCAGTTTCTGTACAACATGGCGCACAAGGTCTACCTGCTCGGACTGCTTGATGACTCTGCGGTAGTAGGGTTCCGCTTCGTCAATACGCCCGTTTAGCGCGATTTTATCGGTAATCGCAACTATCGCTCGCCACGCCTCTTCGGCGGTAGCGGGGTTGCCGAGGCTACTTTCGAGGTAGGGTAGCGAAGAGGAGTGAGCGACACTCCGAACGCCCGTCAGAAGAACCCGTCTCTCCTCATCGCTCTGCGCGGCGGAGAGACCCCGATGCAAAATCTGAAGACGGGCGCTGTTGTAGATGTCGGGACGGTAGAGAAGCGCCTGAAAGCCCGCTGTCCGAATATCCGTGTCTTGGTAGAGCGTCGCCTGCACGATAGCGTCTCGCGCCGCCCCCCCCTGCCGCTTCGCAAGGAGGCGGATGATTTCTATCTGCATGAGGTGGTCAACGCGGTTCATAGCGGCGATAAGACTTTCAGTCGCCGTAGGCGAAGGGTTTTCCGAAAGAAGCTGGAGGGCGAGACCGCGCGCTTGAGGCTCTGGCGCGACGAGCGCCTCTATTAGCAAGGCGACACTCTCTTGCGGGGAGGCTTTTGCAATGCCGGAGAGGGCGACGCACTGCTCAGAGGGGGTGAGGGCGACGCGCTGAAACCTGCGATACATAGCGAGGGCGTTCGCCCTATCGCCCGCGCCTAACAGCCTGTCCGCCAGCTCAAGATAGGCGCGGAGGGCGGTTCGGCTCTCCAGAGCGTTACCCTCCGCCCTGTTCCAGAGTATATCAGCGGAAGAGGAGTCGGGGAGACTGCCCAGCGCAGAGAGGGCGGCGAGGCGGACTCTATCGCGAGGCGAATTGAGGTAGGTCTGTATCGTTGGAACCGCGGAGACACCTCCACGCTCGGCGAGGTGTTGTAGCAGGGAGGCTTGAAAATCCGCGTCGGCGAGTTTAAGGGCGGCGAGTAGGGCGTTTTCCGCGTTGGGATAGGGTAGGCGCGTAAGAACGAGACACGCGGTCTCTCGAACGCTCTTGTCTCGGAGATAGGCGGCGATACGCGGCGCGTCTCTCTCTTCCGCAACGAGAGAGAGCAGCTCCATCAGGCTTTGGCGCACTCCGGTAGCGTGTTTGGCGGCGAGGGAGACCTGAGCGAGTAGCGCATTAACGACGGCGGCGCGTTCTTCACCGGAATCGGGGCGCGAAGCGCGGTACACAATAGCGCGGAGAGCCTGTTGCGCGGTCTGATGCACGGGAGAGGAGGCGTTATAGAGTAGCGCGACAAGCGCAGGTATCGCACGCGCTCCGCGCCTCGCGATTTTCAGAGTGAGGTCGGGACGCGCATTGGGCTTGGCGGCGCTTATCTCAAGAGCTATCGCGCTTGGCGGCGGCTTGGGGGCGGGCGGGGCGAAAGGTTGTCCGATAAGTAGGGTGAGTACGCTTAAAACGTACATCCGCGCTCTCCTGTTTAGGGGTTGAGTCTATTATACTCTAATTATGAGGAGAAGCGCGAAACGCGTAAGAGTTCAGGGTTATGGGAATGAACCGCGCAATGGGGATGCGAAATGCGATTCTAACGCGAAAAGGCGCGAAAAGGCGCGAAAAAAATGTACACTGCAAACCAGCCCAGAAGAACGCGCCAAACTTCCTAATCTCAACCCACAAGAACTTCTCTCCTTTGCGAAGGAGAGGTTGGGTGAGGTTATCTGAAGAGCCGTAACCTCTCCTAGCCCTCAACCCGTCCTGTGGACACCCCTCTCCCGATTCGGAAGAAGGGATTGCCTGTCAGGTGGTTAGGTTCCTGCGGTAGGCGTGTCAAGATTAAGGAGAGGAGTCTTTTTAGTTTGAGAGTAACTACTCACCCTCCCTTATCCCGTATCAGGTTCAGGGGTGGACAGATGGCGGGAGGCTTATCGCTCTGACCCAGCCACCCCCTCTAAATGCACCCCACCCTACCCTACCCTTAAAAACAGGGGAGGAGCAAAAGTAGCAAAGGGGAGACTTGCAACGCTCCTGTTTACCGCCAACTTTTGAGGAGTGCGGAAGCCTTGCAGTTTCGGCATTCGCCCTGCCCCTTGCGAAGGGGTAGGGTTGGGAAGGGGTGGGCGCTACAAGGAAACAGTTGCGAAAAAACCGCATCCCGCTTTTTGGAGAGAAACCAAAACAGCCTCGCGCACTCGAAAGTACGCGAGGCTGTTCCGATTTCAAACTCTCGAAAGAGAGTTAGTTAATCGTGGTGCCGAGTTGGTCGACGGGGATAACCGTACAGCCTGCCGCAGAGGTGTTAGCGGCGCTATCCAGAAGCGAGCCGCCGCCGGGGATGGGGTTCCATGCGCCCCAGAGCGAACCGTCCGTATGGCTCCAGTCGTAGCCAGGAACTTTGAAGACGCCAGGGCCTCCGACGTGTCCGCCAGAGGAGCCAGCCGCATCGGTGGAAGGAACGTAGTGAACGTTCTTCGCGTGGCTGTCCACATACAGGAAGTTCGCGCCCTTAGCGTGTCGCCATGCGGTCTCAGACTCTGCGTCGTTTACCGAACACCAGCCCCACACTTTGCGGGGGTCGGTGGGAGGAGCCCAGGTTCCTGCGCTTGCGGCGCAGTTATCGCGCTCCGTCATATAGATGGTGCGAGACGCTTCGGGAACATCGGCGAGTCGGCGAGCGGGGGTAACGCCGCCAGGAGCGGTGGTACACCAGTTGCCGCCCATGCTACCGGGCATAGACCAAGAGCGGATAGCGGGGCTACCGCCCATGGGGAAGAAGTTGGTCCCGGGAGTAACGTCGCTGGGACACCCCGTCGCCTGATTGCTCTTCATGTAGGGCTGAATAAGGCGGTCAAACGTGGTGCTGTAGCCATCGGAGTCGAAAGACCCTTTAGCGTCGTTGCTGGGGTTGGTGTTCCACGGACAGGTCTGCTCATCGTAGTCCTGAGCGTACATCATGAGCGCGGTTCCGCCCTGTTTCAGGTTGGAGAGGCAGGTGGTCTTACGCGCCATCTCGCGCGCCTGTGCAAAAACGGGGAAGAGAATCGCCGCAAGGATAGCGATGATTGCGATAACAACGAGTAGTTCGATGAGGGTAAAAGCCCTTTGTTTCATCTTCGAATTCCTTTCTTGGGGTAGTTGACAACAAACAAAGTAGAGCGGTAGGGAATTTCTAGCGTTTTCCGGGAACGGCTCCCGGTATTCCCATTTTTCGTGCATCTTCAGCGTTCTTAGGAGCGCTTGTAGAGTCTATGTCGGTTCTGTCGCCGCGCGCCGCGTTTTTGGCGCTCAATCCGGGATAGACAGGCTTCTCGGTGGCGGTTTTATACCCAAAATAGAGTATGACTGCAACCGCTACTGCCAAAATCGTACCGATGACCGCTGGGTGAACCTTTTGCTTCACTCCATCACCTCCAATCGTATCTGTAGAGTTCGACCTCTTTGGGAGTGTTTAGAGGAGAAACACTTGTGGGACACAACACGTCTCCGTTGACTGAACGGAAAGTTGTGGAGCGCCTTGAAGAGAGGTTAGTAAATAAACGAATACCTTCGTCTTTTACCCTACTCCTCAATGCGATTATACAGTCTCCTTTAGGGCTTGTCAAGCGTTGTTGAAACGGTAACATAAAGAATCTTAAAAAATGATTAAAGAGTCTCCGCCCTTGCGAGGAAAACCTACAACATCTTGCTAATGAAGGTATACCATTAGCAAGATTCAATCAACTTGTCACAGATGCGAGGTAGGGAACTTCTAGCGCTTTCCGGGAACGGCTCCCGGTATTCCCATTTTTCGCGCTTCAGTCGCATCTTTAGGGGCGGTCTTTGGCATCTCTATATCCGTGCGATTTGGGCGAGCGGCGTTAGGCGCGCTCAGTCCGGGATAGAGGGGCTTTTCGGTAGCGACCTTAAAGCCGGAATAGACTACCCAGCCCAGCACAAGGGCTAATACTGTGCCTACAACCATCGGATGAACTTTTTGCTTCACTGCACTGTCTCCAATCTTGTGTAGAGCGGTTAGCGGATAGAAAAATCCCCTACTATATCCTACTCTTCAATAGGAGTATAAGCGCTCCGTTAGGATTTGTCAAGAGGCTTCTGCAAGCGCAGGCTTGCGAACATCCTCGAACTGGAACCGTTATCGCCAGGGTAGGGCTTGGTGTGAGGGTTCTCGCCCATCCAAATCTCCATAGGAATCCCTTTGGGGAAGGCGTTGCAAACACACCGCTTCCCTCGGACTATCATCTGATGGGTACAGTATGTGCAGACGGGGCTATATATCGGAATTGTTGTTTCGTTCCTAGCCTCTATTGGAAGGCTTGCTAGTACCCGTCCCTACGGACGGATTTTACGGTCTTGATGGGAAGGCTTACCACTTCTCGGAAAGTCGTTTAGGAGTGGCTAGCCTATTGGCGGAGTTTGTATTA
>CAIJLM010000345.1 GCA_903821495.1 uncultured Chthonomonas sp.
CTCCTTGCACAGATGACGCTATAACTCTATCACTCGTCCGCCGACCACCGTAAAGACCGCTTTTCCCTGCACTTTCATGCCGTGAAAGGGGGTGTTTTTCGACTTAGACTGCACGCTCTCACGGTCAATCGTCCACTCAGTTTCAAGGTCAAGCACTGCGACATCCGCCTCCGCGCCGATTTCCAGCGTACCTGTGCCGGGCGGCAAGCCAATCGTCTGCGCGGGTATGTGGGTCATCTTCGCGATAGCGGTGGCGAAATCGAGAACTCCCGTCTTCACGAGGGTGGTATAGGTAAGCGGGAAGGAGGTCTCTAGCCCTAAAATACCGAAGGGCGCGGAGTCGAACTCCACCTCTTTCTCGTACTCTGCGTGGGGGGCGTGGTCGGTCACAATGCAGTCAATCGTACCGTCGGCAAGCCCCTGCATAACCGCTTCACAGTCTTCTTGCGTTCGGAGAGGAGGGTTCATCTTCGCATCCGTGCGGTACTTCATACAGGCTTCGTCGGTGAGAACCCAGTGGTGTGGACAAGCCTCGCCTGTCACGTTGATACCGTCCGCTTTGGCGCGGCGGAGTAGCTCTACCGTTCCCGCAGTCGATATGTGGAGTAGGTGCAGATGACAGCCCGTCAGTTGGGCAAGCAGAATGTTACGCGCTACCGCAATGTCTTCCGCGACACGGGGAATGCCCGGTATGCCGAGCATAGTCGCGGTGTACCCCTCGTTCATAGCGCCCTTATGCGTCAGGGCTTTGTCCTCGTTATGAGTAAGGAGGGGCAGGTTCAGCATGGCGCAGTACTCCATTACGCGGCGCACTGTCTCCGCGCTTTGGAGGGGGAAAGCGTCGTCGGAGATGGCGATAGCCCCCGCCGCCTTCAAGTCCGCCATTTCGGTTATCGCGTCGCCCTGCATATCGCGGGTCGCCGCGCCGATAGGATGAACCCGCGCCACGCCGACCTGCTCTGTGCGCTCCAGAATGAAGCGAACGACGGCGGCGGTATCGATGGCGGGGTTTGTGTTCGGCATACAGCAGACTCGCGTAAAGCCCCCCGCGGCGGCGGCGCGTGTCCCCGACTCGATATCCTCTTTATACTCGAAGCCCGGCTCTCGTAGGTGGACATGAATATCAATCAGTCCCGGCGTGACAACTTTGCCTGTCACGTCCCTGCGCTCACAGTCGGCGACCGGCGTGTTCGGCTCTAGTATCCCTGCGATTTTCCCATCTTCGATGAGCAGGTCGGCTATTTTATCCAGATTTTGAGCGGGGTCTACAATACGCCCGCCGTGAAGTAGTAGTCTCAAGTCTCCATCTCCTTGAATTCGTCCGCTGTGGGATATCCTCTCTCTCGACTATCCCTCCGAGTCAGAAGAGACCCCCATCAGCGCGTAGAGAGTCGCCATGCGAACCGCGATGCCATTCGTCACCTGCTCCTCGATAGCGGCGTGAATTCCGAATTTCCCGTCCGCGACATCCGCCGAAATCTCCACGCCCCTATTCATAGGACCTGGGTGAAGTACAAGAGCGTCAGGGGCGGCGTATTTCAACGACTGCGGGCTTATACCGAAGAGGCGGGAGTACTCGCGGAGGCTAGGCAGTAGCCCGCGCTCCATGCGTTCGGTTTGCAAGCGTAGCACGTTCACCACGTCCGCGCCGTCCAAGCCCTTCGCAAGGTTGTCGTATACCTTCACGGGGAGGCGGTCAGCGTCGGGCGGTAGGAGAGTGCGGGGTCCCACAAGGCGCACCTTTGCGCCCATCTTCGTCAAGCCCCATATATTCGAGCGAGCGACCCGACTATGCGCGATGTCCCCCACTATCGCTACCTCAAGACCCTCCAGTCGCCCCTTAATTTCGCGCATGGTGAGCATATCCAAAAGCCCTTGAGTCGGGTGTTCGTGGCGACCATCCCCCGCGTTCACAATGGAGGTATGCTTGAGCAGTTCGGCGGCGAATTCGGGCGTTCCCGACACCGAGTGGCGCATAACGATGCAGTCGGCTTTTAGGGCTTGGAGGGTGAGCAGGGAGTCCTTGAGGCTTTCACCCTTCGCAACGGAGGACTGCGCCACCGCGATATTGATAGCCTCCGCACTCATGAATTTCGCCGCTAACTCAAACGACGTGCGCGTTCGCGTAGAGTTCTCGTAGAAGAGCGTAATCATCGCCCTACCGCGCAAGGTAGGAACCTTCTTAACGGGGCGCGCCAATATCTCTTTGAGCGTCTCCGCCGTATCTAGCAGGTAGCGAATATCTATCGCGGAGGTCTCTCGTAGCGTGAGCAGGTGTCTCATTACTGCGCGTCTCCTTTCGCCTTTCTAATGACGACTCTATCCTCTCCGTCAATCTCTTTCAGGCGTACCTGTATGTACTCGTTGCGGGAGGTGGGCAGGTTTTTGCCCACAAAATCGGCGCGGATGGGCAGTTCGCGGTGTCCCCTATCCAGCAGAACGGCGAGCTGTATATTAGCGGGTCGTCCCATATCAAGAAGAGCGGCGATGGCGGCGCGAACCGTCCTTCCGGTAAACATCACCTCATCCACAAGGACGATGGTCTTACCTGTGATGTCTACGGGAATATCGCTTGGCGCAAGGGAGATAGGCGAACGGGAGGTTCCGTAGTCGTCGCGATAGAGACCAATGTCTAGTTTGCCGACAGGGACAGGGATATTTTCAATCTGAAAGAGAAGTTTGGAGAGGCGTTCAGCGAGCGGGGCGCCGCGAGTCAGAATTCCAACGAGGACGATATTTTGCGCCCCGTGATTTTTTTCGACGACCTCATGGGCGATGCGCGTGAGGGCGCGGCGAATGTCGTCGCTATCCATCACCTGTACCACGTCGTCGGAATCGTTTTGTGAATCGCTCATAGCCTGTTCCCTTCTTCCTGTTGCGAGTGTGCGAGGGAGAACGTAGGCGGATAGAGTAAACGCCTTCCCGTCGCTCATCGAAGGAGCGAATGCGGTGAAGGCGCAAGGTGCGGTGTTGTGTGTACGAACCATTACGGGCAGAAAAAGCCCCTAAAAATTCGCCTGTTCACCATCCCTTGTACGTCTCGCTGGACACACTTAAAAGGACGTTATGTTATTGTTATGGAGTCTAGCACAATTTCGGCGGGTTGTCAACGGGCGTTTTGAGCGGGTAAGGGTTCCCTCTTTTGGGAATTTTCACTTAACCTCACCAAACCTCTTCTTCGCAAAGGAGAGGAGGCTTTGTGGTTTGAGATTAGAAGGTTGTGTGTGTTGTTCTAGGCTGGTTTGCATTGTGCATCTTTTTAGCGCCTTTTCGCGTTTTTCGCGGTAGAATCGCATTTCGCATCCCCATTTCGCGCTTCATTCCTAAAAGAGTGAACTCTTACTTGAGCGAAGATTTTACCGCCCCCTCTCCCGAATCGGGAGAGGGGCTATCTATCGCTACTTACCCGCCTTAATCCACTCCTCATCGAACACCGCATGATTCACGACGGAGCGATTATGAGAGGTGTAGACGACATGGATTTTGCCGTCATGCGTCTGAATCGCGAACGGGTAGCCATAGTCGAACGCCCCTGTCGCGAGGAGGCGTTTATGCCCCCAAGACCTATCTCCATCTTCCGAAAGGGCGACGGCGAGAGGAGTGCGCTCGTTCATACTGTCGTTGTAGACTAGAAACAGGTTTCCGCTCTTGAGTTTGAGGAGGTCTACCGCCGCATTAGGATTCGGAAACGCCGAGTCTCTACCCTCTGACCACGTATGCCCGCCATCATGGGACT
This sequence comes from uncultured Chthonomonas sp., assembly GCA_903821495.1. Taxonomy (GTDB): domain Bacteria; phylum Armatimonadota; class Chthonomonadetes; order Chthonomonadales; family Chthonomonadaceae; genus CAIJLM01. Next base: position 3,737 of record CAIJLM010000345.1, read on the forward strand.
CGGAGCGAATGAGATAGCCATCCTTCACTGGGTCGTAGCCCCCTCCGCGTCTACAGTAGGCTACTAGGTAGTCTGGGGTCAACTGCGCGACGGCGGGTTGAAGGTTCCCCTTCACGGAGCGGATGATTCCGCTATCCGTCCACTTACGGGTTTTAGGAGAGAAGCGAAGAAAGCGCGAAGTGGTGTCTGTCCCTACCTTCTCCGTATCGAAGCCCGTCTCGTGGTAAACAGGCAGGAGATACTCGCCTGTATTCAATACGATAGGCTGTCCGCGCACCATCATGCCCTGGGTGGCGGAGATAAGGAAGCTGTCCGACCATGTTTCGGCGTTATCGCGGGAGACCTTCGCCTGAATGAACGAACTAGACCACGTTTCGCCCGGGCGCACCACGTAGAACAGCCACGCCGCGCCGTCTGGGGCTTTCCAGATAACCCCGTTTCCGAGCGAAGAGTAGGGGTCGTGCGCGATTCGCTTGGGGCGAGACCAGTGACTCTCTCCTTTTTTGAGACGCGCCCCGAACACGCCCGTATCTAGGGCGTACTCTCCATCGCCTCCGTAGTAGACCAGATAGAGGTCGCCGTTCGCCAACTCCGCAATGGAGGCGGGGTGCTTGTACTTTCCGGTAGGGGTTTCGGGCCCCAAAGACGCGCTCAATTTTCAAATGGCTGACCTCTGTAGGTTTCGGTTTGTCGGGAAGAGCGGCGAACGCAAGCGCCGCCAAAAGAGAGAGAAAAATCATGAAGGCGACTCCTCTAAGTTTAGCCGTAAGCCCCTAGCCCATGCACTCCCAAGAGGCGTTTGCGACGCGGATTGGCGCGTTCCAGTATCTCGGCGGGCATCTGATAGTTGAGGAAGGGGTAGAAGCGTTGAGCGATATAGCGTCGTCCGTAGGGAACCTGTTGCACCCAGCGGGTTCTATCTTTCGAGCGGTTTGTCGCGCCTCTATGCCATGTCTGGTCGTGCCAAAGAACGACAGTCCCTGCGGGTCCCGTCGCTCGAAACACTCCCGCGCCCTCGTACATAGGGTCGCCGTTCGCGTCTCTGTCCTCTGCGTCGGGCTGTCGCCCTGAGCGATGACTGCCCGGAACGAACTCGGTGGGCCCCAACTCCTCGTCTACGTCGCAGAGATAGTAGTTAAGGTTGACTATGAAACAGGGGGCGGGAATGCGCGGGTCGAGCGGAACCCCTTTGGGGCGCGGAAAACGCACAGTTTCGTCGGCGTGCCAGCCAGATATGCCGTCGCCGGGTCCTGTGCGTAGGGCGCTATTCGCGATGACGTGGCAGTTATCGTCGAGTATCGCCTCAACTAAATCTATCACGGGGGAGTAGTCTATCAGCCGCTCGAACGGCTCCCCATGCTCAAACATCTTAGGTCGCCAGATGCGTTGCATAGTCTCTCCGTAGAGCGCGGATTCGTCGTTATACTCCGCAAAGTCCCTCTGCACGCCCTCGAACAACTCCGCCACATAGTCGGCGGACAACACGCTTGGTAGAGTGAGAAAGCCGTCCTTATGGAAGCGCTCGACTAGAGCGGGTATCTCTAACACTGTGTCAGACATCGTTATCTCTCCTGAAATTTTGCAGTATGAAGTGATTGAGGTACTATTCGCCTCCCCCTTTCTCGACTCCTGCCCTTTTCGGTTTAATTTTCAAGAAGGGAGAAGCGCCCTTTACACCGAACTATAGCGCGGTTACAAAAAATCGAAACTGCAAAGGAGCCATAGACACGCCATGTTTCCCGACAAACGAACGCTTCTCGCCTCCGCCCTCGTTCTTGCGACGATGGCGGGCTGTTCCCCCAAAGAGGAGGCGAAGCCCGATACCGCTACCGTGACGAAAACGGTAGACCCCGCCAAGTTGGAGAAGAAGGAGGAGGCGAAAACACCAGAGCCGACGGAGATGAAGTCCGCAGAGCCAGTAAAAGGCGAGCCTGAAAAACCCAAAAGCGAAAAGCCCGACGCTACGAAAAAAGAGAGCGCGGAGAAGAGCGGTAATGAGAAGTGGATAACTACCGCTACTGGTCTCAAGTACCTGGTTGTTAAAGAGGGTAAGGGGGGGAAACTACAGCGCGGTCAAACCGCTATGGTACACTATCGCGGCACGTTTGAGGACGGTAGGGAGTTTGATAGCTCCTACAAGCATGGACAGCCCTATCCCGTTCCTGTAGGGGTGAGAGCCGTTATCGCTGGGTGGGACGAAGCCCTCCTTACAATGCGCGTTGGCGATAAGCGCAAACTGATAATACCCGGCGCGCTTGCGTACCCAAATGGCAGAGATGGAATCGCCCCGAACACTACCCTGCTCTTTGATATTGAGGTACTCAGCATTCAGAAAGATTAGCCCTCTTTCAAGAGCGTAGGAGATACCCCTCTTCGCAAGAGGGAGGGTTTCCAATATCGGGCGACTTTTTGAGAGTAGACCTCTTGTATAAGTGGGCAGACATATAGGTCTGCCCCTACATCGAGAACCTATGTGTTCGCCCAATGAACGCGACTTATGCAAGAGGTCTCGTAAAGGAGAATATCTATGTCTGAAGTAGAGCGAGAGCTTACGGCAAGGGTAGCCGAGTTCAAGGAGCAGGGGTTTACGGTCTTCAAGAAGATGTATTCGGAAGACCAGATGCAGGCGTGGCGCGAAAAGCATACTGAGTTGCAGGAGCGCGGAGTGCGTAGCAACCTCAGCGGGCACGCCTCGTGGTGGTTCAAAGACATGACCGAACACGCCCCCGACCTTATGCTTCCCGCCGTTGCAAACCCCGCCATAATCGACTTTGCCGAGCGGGTGATGGGACCCTTCGTGCAGTTGGACAACCTGACGCTTGCGGGTTTCCCCTCCGTCTCGCCCGAAGAGGCGGCGGGCAAAGCCTCCGGCTGGCATCGGGATAGGTGGGCGCAGGTTCCTCGCTCCGAAGTCTTTGAGCGCCCGCTCGCCATCAACGCTATCTGCTATCTCCAAGACCTGACGGACGCTTTTGGGCCCCTGCGAGTCGTTCCCGGTTCGCATCGCAGACCTTTGACGATTGAGGCGAGTCAGCGGGGGCTTCCGCACCCCGAAGAGCGGATAATCCACATGGGCGCGGGGGATGTCGTGGTGATTCATAACGCCCTACTTCACTCTGGAACGCCCAACACGTCGGGCGTGACGCGCTACTTTTTTAGTATCTTCTACAATCTGACATGGCTCCATCACACCGACAACCATCTGGGACCCAACGTTCTACAGATTGTTGAGAACGCCCGCCAACGAAACGACCATCGCACGATGCGCCTATTCGCAGTGGACGCGCATTTAGAGGCGCGGGCTAATAGCGGCTTTCAAGAGCCTGACGAGGCGATGTGGGCTAAGTGGGCGGAGGCGGATAGAGCCGCGATTAAAGAGGTGTAGACGCTCTCAAAATTTGTGTCATAATGAGTTTATGAACACAATCGCCTATCCTGACCAGTATGAGGTTCAGCCTCTCGCCCATCCCATTAGCGGGACTTTCCGTGTACCCGGCTCCAAGAGCCTTACCAATCGCGCCCTTGTTCTCGCCGCGCTTGCAGAGGGAACCTCCACTCTCACAGGGGCGTTAGCCTCCGATGATACCGCCGTGATGATAGATTCCCTCCGTCGCCTCGGTTTTGCGGTGGAGGCGAACGAACAGGCGGAGACCATCACGGTAGAGGGGCGGGGCGGCGAGATACCTGCGAATTCGGCGGAGCTATTCGTCGGGAACTCAGGAACCTCGATTCGCTTCCTGACCGCTCTTGTCGCTTTAGGCAGGGGCAGGTTCGTTCTGGACGGCGTTCCGCGCATGAGGGAGCGTCCGCAAGGCGACCTGCTAGACGCGCTGAACGACCTAAGAGTGGCGGCTTACGCGCAGTTCGGAAACGGCCGCCCTCCTCTCATTGTAGAGGGGTTAGGGGAGATACCGGGCGGAACCGCGCATCTCAACGCCTCCGCAAGCAGTCAGTTTCTCTCCGCCCTGCTCATGGTAGCGCCCTACGCCCAAAAGGATGTCACGCTAGAGGTTCGCGGAACCCTGCGCCCCCTCTACGTAGATATTACACGCCGAATGATGGCGCAGTGGGGCGTTCAGGCGAGGACGGGTAATAATACCAAGTTCTGGGTAGAGGCGGGGCGAAAGTACCTTCCGCAAACCCCATACCCCATTGAGCCGGACGCTTCCAGCGCCTCCTACCTCTTCGCGGCGACTGCTATTTCGAGGGGGACGATAACGGTTCCGCGCCTCAGCGCAGACGCTCTACAGGGGGATGTGCGCTTTGTGACGGAGGTTTTGGCGGAGATGGGCTGTACCGTTGAGAGCGACGAGAACTCGATAACGCTCACCGCTCCCGCGGACGGCAAGTTGAGGGGAGTCGAGCGCGACATGAGCGCGATTTCCGACACGAGCCTCACGCTCGCCGCTATTGCGCCTTTCGCCTCCACCCCCACAACTGTCCACAATATCGCGCATAGCCGCCTGCAAGAGTGCGATAGAATTTCGGCGGTATGCACGGAGTTGAAACGGCTTGGCGTGGAGGTGGAGGAGCGTCCAGACGGCTTTACTGTCTACCCCTGCGCCGACATCGGACCCGCGACCATCCAGACCTACCACGACCACCGTATCGCTATGAGTTTCGCGCTTATCGGGCTACGAGTGGCGGGGGTTGTGATTGATAACCCGTCGTGCGTCGCAAAAACCTTCCCCAACTACTGGCAGGTTTTAGAGAGCCTTGCTAGAGGATAGGAAGGAACTACGACAGAGAGTGGCGAATCTTTGTCTACAAGGAGAAGCCCGCCCGCCATGTCCGACACTCTATTTGAACCCCCTGATACCGATACCGACGAACACCCCCTCTTGAGAGGTCTCAACCCCGTACAACGCGAAGCCGTTCTGCATAACCGAGGTCCTCTCCTCATATTCGCGGGAGCGGGAAGCGGCAAAACCCGCGTCCTCACACACCGCATCGCCTACCTTATCGAAGAACAAAACGTCTACCCGCGCAACATCTTCGCCGTCACCTTTACCAACAAAGCCGCGCAGGAGATGAAGGAGCGCATTGAGCGACTCGTTACTGCCAATACCGGTAGAAGCCTCTGGGTAGGGACGTTCCACTCCACCTGCGCCCGACTGCTACGAGAGTACGGCGACGCGATAGACCTTCCCTCCAACTTCGTGGTCTACGATGACAGCGACCAACTGGTAGTCGTCCGTGAATGTCTGCGGCAACTCAGCCTCGACGACAAGAAGTTCACCCCCCGAAGCCTCCTCTCGCACATCAGCAGAGCGAAAGAGAAACGCATCTCCCCTGAAGACTACGCCAAAACCTACACAGGGTTTTTCGAGGGAATCTGCGCGAAGGTCTACCCCCTCTATCAGGCGAAACTGCGCCAGAACAACGCGCTCGACTTCGACGACCTTATCGTAGAGACGGTGCGCCTACTCGAAAATTCGCCAGAGAGCCTCATGCGCCTCCAAGACCGCTTCAAATATATTCTTGTGGACGAGTATCAGGACGTGAACCAAGTGCAGTACGAGTTTCTGCAACTCCTCGCCAAAAAGCACAGGAATATCTGCGTAGTGGGCGACGACGACCAGAGTATCTACCTGTTTCGGGGCGCGAACGTGGGGCTTATCTTGCAGTTTGAGGAGGACTACCCGGAGGCGAAAGTCCTCAAACTAGAGCAGAACTACCGCTCCACCAAGACCATCCTCTCCGCCGCGCACGGCGTTGTGAGCAACAATCGCGGACGCAAAGACAAAAAACTGTGGACGGACAACGAGGACGGAACTCCTATTCATCGCTACGAGGCGGAGAACGAGCAGGAGGAGGCGGTCTGGATAGCCCAACAGATACGGCGCGAGGTGCAGGAGGGAGCGCGCAAATGGAGCGACTACGCGGTTCTCTACCGCACAAACGCGCAGTCCCGTATCTTTGAAGAGGTTTTTCTGAACTGGAGCGCCCCTCACCGAATCGTAGGCGGACTGCGCTTCTATGAGCGTAAAGAGATTAAGGACATTATCGCCTACCTTCGCGTCATCCACAACCCCGCCGACAGCGTGAGCCTGCGCCGCGTTCTGAACGTTCCGACGCGGGGCATTGGCGCGACCTCTATCGCCGCGCTAGACGAAGAGATGCAGTTCTCCGGGCGAACCTTCTGGGAGGTTCTCAAGGAGGCGAATGGCTTTTCGCAGATACAGGCGCGAACGCGAATCCGTATGGCGGAGTTCGTCGCTATCATCGAATCGCTTCGCAAAGGGGGCATGAGCGTCACAGAAATCACCCGCGGAGTCCTCGAAAAGAGCGGCTATCTCGCCATGCTTCAAGAGGAGAAGACGATTGAGAACCAGAGCCGCCTCGAAAACGTGAAGGAACTCCTCTCCGTAACCCTCGATTTTGAGAAGCAGACGGAAAGCCCTACGCTTGGTCTCTTTTTGGAGCAGGTCGCGCTTATCTCCGACATAGATTCGCTAGACGCATCCGCCGACGCGATAACGCTGATGACCCTCCACTCCGCGAAGGGGTTAGAGTTTCCGGTGGTGTTTCTGGCGGGCTTGGAGGAGGGTGTCTTCCCTCATGTCCGCTCTTTAGAGAGCGATAGGGAGTTGGAGGAGGAGCGGCGGCTCTGCTACGTGGGCATCACCCGCGCACAGCGCGAACTGTACGTCACCTACGCAAATAGGCGCACTCTCTTCGGCGGCATCTCCTACAATGCGCCGTCGCGCTTCCTCAAAGAGATACCAAAAGACCTCTTCCATATCAACAAAAAGCAGGGACGCGCCGTCTCTACCTTCGACCCCGACGTGGCGCAACCTCGCGCCATAAAAAAGGCGAGTCTTTGGCGCGAGGGTATCGTCTCGCCGAAAGAGGAGAAGAGGCGCGGCGCAGACAACCCGTACAAGACTGGTCAGCGGGTGCGCCATGCCGTTTTCGGGGTGGGAGTCGTTATTACGAGTAGCCCGTCGGACGGCGACACTATTCTCGAAATCGCGTTCCCGAATGTGGGAGTGAAGAGACTGCTTCTCTCACTGGCGAAACTAGACCCTGCGTAGAGCGGCGCTCTGCCGAAAACAATGTCTGTAGTAGCGAGAACCGCGTATATAACGTTGCGGAGGCTGTGACAATGGAACTAATCAAGAGTCCACGAAACACAAATCGTACGTATATCTCTTTCGTCAAGCGTTTATGGAAGACGCTCTTCCACTCGTTGTTGGCGGCGCTATGCTTTAGCGTAACCCCGGTATCCGCGCAAAAGGCGACTGAGGATAAGGATTTTGCGCCTGTAAGAGAGGAACTCAAGAGGCTGGCGACAGTCATTGAGCCACGCTCTGAAGTGATAAAGGCGGTGAGCGTAGCGCTTCAGTTGAGCGGTGAGCAACAGGCACTACAGGCTTTTCTACAGCGACAATCAGACAAATGCGCCCGTCTTCCGAAGGAACGACAGTCGGCGTTCA
>CAIJLM010000346.1 GCA_903821495.1 uncultured Chthonomonas sp.
GTGAAGTCGACGCGCTTGACCTGTTGCGTATCGTTGTCGGTTGTAATACGCTCAATAACAAGCCCGTTTCCATCAACGCGGAGTTGGACAGGGCGATGGCTGTTTTGCGCCTCGTTGTAGGTATCTAGCGGGGCGCGGGCGATACTCGCCTCCAAATCGAAATAGGCGCGCGACCTCTTCATGGCTACAAAGTTCGGCACAATGAGAGCCGCAAATAGCATGATAATGATGACGACAACGCTCATTTCGATAAGCGTGAAGCCGTGTCTATTTAGTTTTGAGGAGGCTTGTGTTGACATGATGTCGGTCCCTACCGCCCGCGCCCTCTAAATCTCCCCATTCGCTAAACTCCTTGGGGTATGTACGATTGTTTGAGTACAAGAAATTGAATCGCCATACAGCCAAGCCCATAGGTCAGGTCTTTCTCCCGAAGCGGGAGAAGGATGTCCGAAGGGCAGGATGAGGGACGGGTACAGATAAGCCTTCCGTATCCCAAACTCGCAAGGCGCAGACGCTACGCAAACCCTACTGGCTCGTAATGTCCTGAGCGTCGTTCATGCCACCCGGCGCGCCATCCGCGCCATACGAGACGATAATGAAGTCCTCCCCATTGGGACCAGGCGCTTGGTAGACGTACTCGTTGCCCCAGGGGTCGGGCGGCAACTCTTTCTGGGAGTAGGGACCTCTCCAGTTGGGCGCGTCGCTAGGCTGTACGCGCAGAGCCTGCAAACCCTGCTCCGTAGAAGGGTATTTATCGTTCTCAATGCGGTACTGTGCGAGTAGGCTACTCAGGGTAGCGATGTCGCTTTTCGCTTTCGCTATCTTCGCGTCGCCTGTTTTGTTGACGAGGTTCGGCACAACGAGCGCCGCCAATATCGCCAGAATCAAGATAACGACGAGAAGTTCAATCAGCGTAAAAGCGTGGTGGTTTCGGATTCGTTTTGTCATTTTATTTCACCAGTGTCTGTGCTTGGAATATGGGTAGAAGCACCGAGAGAACAACGAACCCTACAAAGACTCCCATTACAAGAACGATGAGGGGTTCAACCATGGCTACTAGCCGGCGCATACCAGTATCCACTTCAAAATCCAAACTTTCCGCGACGCGAGAGAGCATCTTAGGCAGGTCTCCCGTCTCTTCGCCAATCGCGACCATGTGGGTCAAAACAGGCGGAAAGGCTCCCGCATCCATCATGGCTTCCGCGATGGGTCTTCCTTCGCGAACTTCATGCTCAACCTGTATCGCGCTCTTCTGAAAAACTCGATTTCCCGCCGAAAGCCCGGCAATATCGAGCGCTTCCAGAATAGGAACTCCGCCATAGACAAGAGTTCCTAGAACACGCGCAAACCGTGAAATCGTGGCTTTTTGAATCACGCCGCCGACTATCGGCGCGTGAAGCAGGAAGCGGTCTTTAGTCTCCGCTCCTATATCTGTAGCCACCCAGAGGCGAAACGCAATCACCACCCCGATAATGCTTCCAACCACCACCATCCAGTTCTTGGTTAGGAAGTCCGTAGAACTCAGAAGTATTTTGGTTGTGACCGGAAGGTTGTCGCCAAGGTCGTGAAATATCCCCGAAAGGCGTGGAACCACAAACGTTAGGAGAAACACAACCACCATGACGGCGGTGGAGGCGAGAATAGCAGGGTAGACGAGGGCGCTAATCACTTGACTGCGCCTAGCCACCTCTTTCTCCTGAAACTCGGCGAGGCGCGTGGCGACATCTCCAAACTGACCGCTCGCCTCTCCGGCTCGGAGGGTCTGCGTAAAGACCTCGTTAAAGTACTTCTTATGCTTTGCGAGAGCCTGACTTACCGGAACGCCAGCGCGAACGTCTTCCAGAACCTCTTTAGAGAGGTCTTTCATGGTGAGGTTTTCCGACTGGTCGCCAACGACCTGCAAAACTCTGTCTAGCGGTAGCCCCGCCGTTGCGAGGTCAGCCATGCGGCGCGTAAAGAGCGCAAGCTCTTGCCGCGAGGGCTTTGTGCGTCGTCCTTCCACTCTTGATGTGGTGGAAGCGCCCTTTCCGCCCTCTTTAATATCGAGAACGAAGCGCCCCATCGTCGCCAACTGCGCGATGGCGGCTTCCTGCGTGTCCGCCTCCACCACGCCCGTGCGTCGCGTCCCGCCGCCGTCTAAGGCGGTATAAGAAAAAGCGCGTGCCGCCATTAGAAGCTCTCCCTCTGGCAGACGCGAAGAATCTCTTCGGGAGTGGTCTTGCCCTCTAGCACCGAGAGCCGCCCATCGCCAAGTAGGGTTCTCATACCGTAGGTCTTAATGGCGTGGTCTCGGAGGACGTTCGAGCCTTCTCGGTTGACCGCCATGCGTCGGATTTCGTCGTCCACTACGAACAGCTCATAGAGTCCTTGCCGTCCCTTGAAGCCTGTGTGTTGGCACTTATCGCACCCCTTGCCGCGTCGGAAGGGCGCGTCGCCCGTCCAGTCGCCTTTCGCTATGCCAAGAGAGGAGAGAACGGCTTCGCTGGGCATATCGGGAGCGCCGCAGTTCGCGCAGACTCGCCTTACAAGTCGTTGGGCTATCGCGCCGATGAGCGACGAAGCGACGAGGTAGGGTTCCACGCCCATATCGAGGAGACGGGTTATTGCGCCGGGCGAATCGTTGGTGTGGAGCGTACTAAAGACAAGGTGTCCTGTTAGGGCGGCGTGAATGGCGATTTCAGCGGTCTCGTGGTCTCGAATTTCACCGACCATAATAACATCGGGGTCTTGGCGCACGATACTTCTTAGCCCGTTCGCGAAGGTAAGCCCGATATGCGCCCTCACCTGTATCTGACTAATGCCCGCCACCTGATACTCAACGGGGTCTTCGATGGTCAGGATGTTCGTGGTGGGCGACCATATCTCTTGTAGAGAGGCGTAGAGCGAGGTGGATTTACCCGACCCTGTGGGGCCCGTCGCAAGCACAACGCCGTAGGGCGTATGTATCATTTGACGGTAGCGCGTGAGGGTGTCTCGGCGTATGCCCAACTCTTCCAGCCCTAGCATCGCGGTTCCCTTATCGAGGATACGCATAACGACGCGCTCTCCGAAGACGGTGGGAACAATGCTGACGCGGACATCTACAGGGCGACCTGCGATAACGATTTTTATGCGTCCGTCTTGCGGCAGTCGGCGTTCGGCGATGTTGAGTTCGCCTAAAATTTTGATACGCGAAACGATAGCGGAGTGCATACGTTTGGGCGGGTCTAGCGCGTCGCGGAGCATACCGTCCACGCGATAGCGCACCTTCACCTGTTTCTCGTAAGGCTCTATGTGAATGTCGCTGGCGCTATCTCGCACCGCCTGCGCGAAGATGAGGTTGACCATCTGCACGACAGCGGTCTCTCCCGCCATCTTCTGTAGGTCGGCGAGGTCGGTGGTGTCCTCGAAGTTCGCGGTGGAGCCGTCGTCGGTCTGGTCTAGCCCCGCAAGAATTTTATCGAGGAATATCTCCTCAATTTTTTCTCGCACGAGGGCGACGTTCGCTAAGACCGCTCTGGTGGGCTGTTGTAGCAGAATCCCCAGTTCGTCCACCGCGCCAAGCGACTGCGGAGAGCCAATCGCCACCACAAGAACGCCGTCCTCCACCGACATGGGCAGGAGTTGGTACTTGAGCGCGAACTCTGCGGGGGCAAGGGCTATCGCGGAGGGTTCGGGCTTCACCTCTTCAAGGTCAATCCACTCGAAGCCGTCCTTGTGGGTCACTGTTCTGTCTAAGGTTGCAAATTGAGCCATCGTTAAAGATTTTCCACCTGAAAGTGTGCGTTTCTATAGGCGTTCAGCCCTCGCCCTGCCTTGTAGACAGATTGCTTTGTCTAACTGACTTGGGAGAAAAGGCTCAGTCTGTAAGGCGATACTGTCGCTTTTTGCGAGAAGAGCGCGAATATCTATGCGTTTCTATCAAAAACCAGACAAGGCAACGAGTTTTGCCAGAAGGTTAGACACTTCGTCAGCGTCTAAGTTCCATGAGGTTCATACACTGTCGCTCAGTGGCTCTCCCGGCAAAACTCGTTCGCGGGTGTTACGTAAGTTAGGCGTTGCCGCCGGGAGGACGCTGTCCGGGTCGAGGACCGGGCGCTGGGAATTTGAAGGGTTCGCCAATCATCTCTTTCCAGCTTTTCGCCTGCTCAGGAGTTAGAACAGCGAAAGACTTGTCGGAGGAAGATTTTCGCAGAGCCTGCATCTTCTTCATCATCGCGGCGCGCTCATCTTCGGTCATGTCCATGGGGTTTCCGCCTGACTGGAAGATTTGGCGCATCGCTTCGCCGTTCTCTTTTTGAACAGCGGCGAGCTTCTCTTTCTGCTCGTCGGTGATTTTCAACGCCTCTGCAACGTCCTTGCGGCTAAGGGCTTGAGCGCCCGCCTGTTGCAGTTCGAGCTGATGAAAACGCTTGCTCTGGTCGGTGTTCAGAACGGAAGCGACTGCCTTCGTCTGAAGCTCCTGCACCTTCGCCATCAGTTTCCCTCTGTCCTCTTCGCTCATATCGCGGAGGGCTTGAAAGCCGCCCGCCTCTTCAAAAATTCCCCGCACAGCCTTCTGAACGTCGGGACCTTTGGTCTTTACTTGCTCTATCTGGTCAGGGGTCATCTTGAGTTCTTTTTGAACTTCAGGAATTCCGAGCATCATTAGACCGCCGCCGCCGAACATACCACGTCCGCCGCCGCGACCAAAACCGCCGCCGGGCGGGGGTTGAGCGATGGCTAAGGAGGTGAGAGCGCAGAGAACAACAGCCAATACCCACATACTAAAACGCTTCATTGTTGGTTTCCTCTCGTAATCAAACACTAGTGTTAGGAAGGGAGAGAGCATACCGATTATAGCCATTCGCTGGGGTTCACTCCGCTTCAATGGGGAATATGCTCACGTTCCGAATTTATAGACAGAGAGAAAAAAAATTGGCAACAGGCGCGGTTGCGCCTGCTACCAATTTTTAAGCGTTGGCTATTGGCTACGCTCCCTTTTATAAGCCTAGCCGCTCCGTTTTCGCCAAAAGTTTCCTGAAAACAGCCATTTTCCCGAACGAGAAAGTGGCGTAAAACAAGAAAATTTTGTCAATATCCCGGAAGTTACTTAAAAACAGCCATTTTCCCGAATGGGAAAATAGGCGTTTCCAGGAAACTTTTCAAAGAGAAGAGCCTGAGCGGTAACAGAAGTCGCACCGAACTACCCCGCCTACGAAATCGTCTCCCGCCCCCCCATATAGCCCCTAAGAGCCTCTGGTATGGTAACAGAGCCATCCGCGTTCTGGTAGTTTTCGAGTATGGCTATCATAATGCGGGGTAGCGCAAGCCCTGAGCCGTTCAGCGTGTGCGCGAATTCGAGCTTCGCGCCGGGCGCCGGGCGGTAGCGGATACTTGCGCGTCGCGCTTGGTACTCGCCGAAGTTGGAGCATGAGGAGACCTCAAGCCACTCGCCGCCCTCTTCGCCTTTGCTGGCGGGCGCGTATACCTCAATGTCGTACTGTAGCGTGTTGAAGTCGCCCTTCTCTCCCGAACAGACGAGCATGGTGCGATAGGTCAGCCCTAGCCCTTTGCAGATGTTCTCGGCGCACTGCGTAAGCGTTTCGTGTTCCGCGTCGGAGTTCTCCGCCTTGCTTAAAATCACCATCTCCACCTTATCGAACTGGTGTCCGCGCTTGATACCGCGAATATCGCGCCCCGCCGACATCTTTTCACGGCGGAAGCAGGGCGTATACGCCACATAGCGGATAGGGAGCGTGTCGCCGTCTAGTATCTCTTCGCGGTGCAGGTTTGTGACGGGAACTTCGGCGGTGGGAACCATCCAGAAGTCGTCCTCTATATCGTGGTACACCGTATCGTAGAACTTGGGAAGTTGTCCCGTGCCTACCAGACACTGCTCTTTGACCACGAAGGGCGGATATATCTCCGTGAAGCCGTGTTGATGGATGTGTGTGTCGAGCATATAGGCGATGAGAGCGCGTTGAAGCGCCGCGCCCGCGCCCTTGAGGACGTAGAAGCGCGAACCGCTGATTTTAATGCCGCGCTCAATGTCCATGATGTCCAGATTCACGCCGATTTCCCAGTGCGGTTTAGGCGTAAAGTCGAAGGTCTTAGGCTCTCCCCACGCACGCAC
>CAIJLM010000347.1 GCA_903821495.1 uncultured Chthonomonas sp.
AGAAACCTGACCACCTTGTAGACAAGTCCTTCTCCCGAATCGGGAGAGGGATGCCCGCAGGGCAGGGTGAGGGCTAGGAGAGGTTATGTGAAGAGCCGTAACCCCGAACTCTTCCTAATATCACACTCCTATAGCAAATGGAGGGGAAGTAGTGTAGAATCGTGATAAGGAATCATCTGATGCACGAGTTTCTTGAACCAACCGAAGAGAGGGTCATCCTACCGACTGCGCTAACCGATACGGAGCGGACGGCGGTAGAGTGTGAGGAACTTTGCTCGGAGATTGAGAGATTGTGCAGAGGGGCTAAACGGGATTTGGGACGCACGATTAGTCTCTACGCAATATTGGTTATGATTCTAGGTTTTTCTGGCATGATTGGTTTATTTGTAGGTATGTATGAGTATCTCGGCATAATGAACCATCTGTTCGGACAGTTGGCGGCGCTGATACCATTGAGTATATTAGCGTTAGCTAGAGAGGCGGACGTGTTCCTTACAAAGAGAACGCTCTCCGCTCGTCGCGCTGGAAGGGCGTTAAGGGATATTTTATGCAAGATAGACGCGAACCCGACACTTCCCGTCGCTCCCTATCTGCTCAGATTGTCTGGATACCTGCAATTTTTAGATAAAAAAATTATCGGGATAGAGTTATCAAAGCAGTTCCTCTCGACGGTTGACGCTCTCCTTTTTAGAGTGTCAACGTCGAACTCTACTCATTTTCACAAGCGCCATATTTCTGTGTTGGATGCCAATCTTGCGAGTTTTGGATATACCGCAAAAACATCGGAATATGCTATATCGCCTTTCGCGGTAGTGAACGCTCTGAAATATGTAGGCAACGACGCTTCGCTCCGCGTAATGCGCTCCCTGCTTAAAAAGCCCGCTCCGCCTCACAATACCTACCAAGTCCTGCTCCGCCAAACCATCGAAGCGACTATCCCCATAATTGAGGCGCGACTTGCGCGAGAACAGACTAGCCAAACTCTACTACGCCCCTCCCAACTCATTGACGAATCTACTCTGCTACGTCCGAGCCAAGAACAAGGGGAGCCAGCGGAGGAGCTACTCCGCCCCGTGCAGGACAGAGAGTAGCGCCATGCCCGCCACGCGCAAACCGCCCAAAGAGTCGACTAGGGAAAGCCTCTCTCGTCATGTACAGATACTCGAACTACGCGCCGAGTTGGCTAGGGCGATGAGGATAGGCGATGAGGTCAACTTTAAGCCCCAGATGATACAAACGGCTTCCGCAGTATTTCTGTTAGGCGCTTTTCTTTTTGCCCTTGGGGACAACGGCAAATCGATGGCTTTTGTTGTAGCGGGCGGACTACTTTGCCTGTCTGCGGTTATCTATCTGGCTTATACATCCAATTATGTAGTAGCTTCAACGCAAAGAAAAAAACGATTAGGAGCGATACTGAATAAGGCTCGCTCTATGGAATCTCCCGCCGCTGCGCCTCTACTGCTAGAGATGGTGAATCGCCTCTACGACGACGAGTTGAGCGAGGCTATCTGGGCGGAGTTGGACACTCTGCTACCGCGAGTGACGGAGGAGCATCTGCCGTATTTCACAAAAGCGAGCGTAGAGAGGCTGAACTCCTATCTCACCCGCTCCAATAGCCGCCAGTCCCTCCTCTCGCCCATAACCGTTGTTCGTTGTTTAGGAGTGGTTGGGGACGAAGAGTCTCTACAATCTATGCAAATCGTCCTACACGCGCAACCTTTCCTTCGCGGTAGAGACTGGGAGGGGCTTTGCAAGGTTATACGCGAAGTGTCGCCCCCGCTACAGATGCGCTTGCAAAACGCCCGCGAGACGCAGAGCCTCCTGCGCCCTTCGCAAGCTCCGGATGAGCATACCATGCTTCTGCGCCCAAGCCATGAGAGCGCTACGCCCCCCGAAGAGCTGTTGCGCTCCGCTTCCAAGGAGGGAGAGGAGGATTAGATTGCGCCGCTTTTCGCGGTTCTCCACTCCCTCCGTAAGAGTTCAGGGTTATGGGAGTAAAAACCGCGAAA
>CAIJLM010000348.1 GCA_903821495.1 uncultured Chthonomonas sp.
CTCTCTGGCTATCGCTTCAAGTATGCGGGAGACCATAGGCGAATCCTCATTGGCGTTTATCATAACCACCGCGCCCTGCCCTCTCTCCGCGTACCCTACCATCGTCGCATCAAAGCCCTCGTCTCGCCCATCATGTGAAAAGCGTAACGCCTTGCCTTTGCCATCCAGAAACACCCCTAAACCGTCGTTATCCTTCTGAACTGTGAGCATCTGTTTCGCCATATCTTGCGAAATAACGCTACTCGCCCCGCCTGATAGCGCCCGCTGCACGCCGAGGACGAAGCGGGAGAGGTCGGAGGGCGTTGTCCACAAGCCCGCCGCCGCCATCTCAGGGTAGATATGCCACCGCCCCTTGACCGCCTTGCCATTGGGGTAGTAGCCCGTCGCAGTCTCTCGCGCTCTATCGCTCGGTAGCGGCTGTTCGTAGGAGCTAGCGGTCATACCTAGCGGATCCAGCGCGGTCTTCTGCATAAACTGCGGAAACGCCGTTCCCGTCACGTCAATCATCATCTGTTGCATTACGGTGTAGCCGCCCCCGGAGTAGCGCCACTGACTGCCCGACAGAGTATCTACGCGAATAGCGGGCGAGTTGGCGGGCTTATCGCCATTGAGAACCTGCACGAGCGTAGGTATCGGCGCGTCAACCGCATACCCGCCAAAACCATGGACTGTCATTCCCGCCGTATGGCTCAGTAGTCCTCGCAGAGTCACGCTCTTCTGTTTTGTAAACT
Source organism: uncultured Chthonomonas sp. (assembly GCA_903821495.1). Taxonomy (GTDB): domain Bacteria; phylum Armatimonadota; class Chthonomonadetes; order Chthonomonadales; family Chthonomonadaceae; genus CAIJLM01. The sequence goes on from CAIJLM010000348.1 coordinate 732, forward strand.
CGTTCGCTGGAACCTTCCATGTGGTCAGTTTCGCATTGACATCCTCGTCTAACGTCAACACTCCCTTTTCGACCAGTGACAACGCTCCAAGCGCGGCGACAGACTTACTGACAGACCCTGCCTGAAACAGAGTGGAGGGCGTGATGGGAGTTTTGCTCTCTCTATCCGCAACGCCATAGCCCTGCGCCTTGACTATCTTGCCGCCCTGAATAATGGCGAGAGAGAGTCCGGGAACCTGACTTTTCTTGAGTTGCCCGTTGATGAAGTCGTCTATTTTGTCCGCTTGAGCAGCGAGCGAGAGCGCCAAAAACAGAGGCGATAGTAGAGCGTATCGGAATGCAACGTGCATTGTGTTTCCCTTTCGTGTAGAGGCTTAAAACGTACAAGGGGCTTACGGCGTTTCATAGCCGTAGCCCCTTGCCCTTATATCAGTACGCTAATTCAAAGCGAAAAACTCTAAGACGCGCTCTTTTCCCTCCGCGCCAGACTGCTGAAGGACGTAGAAGCCCGTCTGTTTTGCATCCTTCATATCTCGCCCCAACGCAATATCGAGAACCTTGCCCGCAAGTTTCGGGCTTTTCCAGATAGGTTTGGCATCGGCTTGGGGTTGCGGGAAGAGGCTATCGCCTCCTAAAAGAGCCGCATAGTAACCGTCTGTAGCCTGCCATGCGAACAGTCCGTAGAGTTTGCCCGTCATACGAGGGTCGAAGACACGGGCTATTCCGCCTTTTTTGATTTCTTCAGGGAACGGCTGCATCTCGAAGAAATCACGTGGAAACTCAGGCGCTATCTCCCGAATGGAGCCGCCTTCCGCCATCATCTGCGGTAACTCCGCTCCAGACTGGAAGACTTTAGCCATAGAGAGGTCTACAGTATAGACTTCGGGAGGCGCGTCCTTCTCGAACGCAATAAACACCTCGGAGCCGTCCGTCATGCGTACCGAGGCGTAAATCCCCTGCGCGTCTGGCGCGGGCTTCTGGCTAAACTTGTCCTTATCCCAGTAGAAGGTTCCGCCGGGCGCGACGATAATCGGGGGCTTGTCTTTAGCGAAATGCCCAACCACGAACTTAGCCGCGTCCTTCCCCAACGCGAGGCTGGTCTCTTTCTCCGGCTTGCCATCCGCTAACTTGTGAACCGTAAGCGTTCCGTCCGCGCCCAACCTCAGTAGGCGTGGCTTCCCGTCGCCAATAACATCCGCGACTGCGGCTCGCTTCGTATCTGCGGGGATATCTACCTTCCATGAGGATTTGAAGGCGGGTTCTCCCGCTTTTTTCGCCTCCACAACCGCTTTCTCTTGCGCGGAGGCGGGAAGCACCACGGACAACCCCGCCGTAGCGAGGAGCGTCAACACCCCTAAGCCCTGTGTCAACCCTAGAAGTTCTCTCTTCGTCAGCATGAAAACTCTCCTGTTCCTTAAAAGTTGCGACAACTCAAATCGCTCTACCTAATAGGCTTTTACGGACGCTAATTACGAACGGTTTCGTAATTTCAGGAGAGTTTTCGCTTTCATGCCGCACTGTGAAATTTTGCGCCGCCTACTTCGCCTCGCGCTCTTGAATGGCTTTGCACGTGCGAAGCGAGACCTGATTCGGCGGGTTCTCATACCCTTTCCACTGATAGGGGTCTACCCCGGAGACGGGAATAATGCACCGCCTATCCGCCATCGCGATATACTCGCCCTCTTTCAGACTCCAAGGCAGTAGAGACCACGCATTGCAGTAGTGATTCACGAGGACGCGCCGATAGACTTCGCTACGGTTCTTGAAAGAGCGGTGAAGCAGGTAGCCGTTGAAGAAGACCAGCGTCCCCGCCTTGACCTCTACTGGAATCGCCTCCGATTCGTCTAAGCCGTAGCTCTCCGCCGCGAAATCGAACTCGTCGGGATTGCCGTGCGCCTTCTGCGGGTAGAGGTAGCCCTTTTTATGCGAGCTGGGCACAACCCATAGGCAACCGTTTTCAAGCGTCGCGTCGTCTAGGGCTATCCACGCCCCGATAAGCGAACGGTCGCGGGTGGGAATGTATATCTCGTCCTGATGCCACGCCTGCCCCTGAAACTTCGGAGGCTTTACGAAGACCATAGACTGCATACACTTCACGCTTCCATCCCACCAAGGCAGGTGCGCCGCCGTTATCTGGCTCAAAACGCCGCAGATTTTGGGATGCCGTACATACTTTTCCATCACGGGGCTGACGTAGTGGGGTTGATGAATGCAGAGTATCCGTTGTAACACTTCGTCGTCGCTCAAGCCCTCCTCAACGGGTTTCAGGGTTTCGCAGGGGTATCCGCCCCGCGCCAACTTGATAAGGTCGCCCTTCAACTCTTCGAGTTCGGAGGGCGTTATCAGGTCGGGAACGATAAGATACCCCTGC
>CAIJLM010000349.1 GCA_903821495.1 uncultured Chthonomonas sp.
GTGCAATCTATTCAGCGTTCTGAGCGCTGGATTGAGTTCAAGAGAAGACTTATGCAATAGGTCTAGTGTAGCGCTCCCAAGCTATTCTGGACAAATAGCCGTGAAAGCGCCACCCCTGAAACGCTACTCCGTTTCAAAATAACGTAAATGTGCGAGTAATTCTGTAATCTTCTAAAGCCGAAAATTTACTCAGACTAAATAAACGCTAAACGGCGCTTTCAAAAATGAGTAATTTCGCGCTCAATCTGCCCACGTATCTGACCGTGCAGATTCAACAAATAGTTGGGTACGGCTCAAACCACTTTATTACGTGGGCGGATAGACGCGACTGGCGCGACTGGCTACAGGTCAGCGTACACGAAACCAGTCGTTTCTATCTCGCCGTGCAGTTTCCCCTCCCCGAACACATCTCAAAACGACAACTGGATAGACTCTTTCAACAGCCGGGCTGGAATCAAGTCCAAGCGGGAAACCGCGAGTGCCCCATCTACTACCTTGCGTATAGCGACTCCCTTGAAGAACTCGGTAAAAACGCCGGGCGTATCGCTCTGCTATGCGCCAGCGCAATGACGCTTATTTGGGAGGTTGGGGAGGTGGAGGAGGTCGCTCTGCTTGGAGCGCGAGGTCCCAACATTCCCCTGCCGAAGCGCGACAAAAAGCCTGCTATCGCTGCGTAACCGGCTTAGGAAAACTGCGATTTCTGTTCGTGTTTGCTCCAAACAAAGAGCAGAAGCGTTATCCCTAGGAAGATGGAGGCGTTGATACGTAGGGCTATTGGCGCGGAGAGATGGTCTGCCATAAACCCCGCCGCCAGTCCGCCAAACGGCATCACCCCCTGAAACGCCAGCGAGTAGACCGCCATCACCCTGCCCCTCAAGTGCGAGGGAACCTCCTGCTGAACGGCGGTGTTGGAACTCGCCGCGCAGAGTATCATTCCGAAACCGCTCACCGTTAGAAGCGCGAGAACGACGGGAAACGATGTGGCGAAGGAGACAAGAAGCACAGCGCAACCAAACAGCGCCGCGCCGAAATAGACCCGCGTTCGCGTAGGGATAGCCTCGAACACGGAGGCGAGCAGAAAGCCGCAGAGCATCGCCCCAACTCCGTTGGCGGAGGTCATCCAACTATACCCGCGTTCTCGTAGCTTGAAGAGTGTGGCGATAACGGGGTAGAGGGTGCTTGCCGACCAGACGAACATCGCCCCCGAAGCCATCAACAACACGTTGCGGAGAGTGGGTTTGTGATTGAGGATATAGGTCACGCCCTCATGAATCGAGAGGTCTCTGCTGACAGGTTCAAAGGGGGGCAGTTTCATTTTTAGCAGAGAGGCGATAACCGCTAGAAAACTTATCGCGTTCAGAAGAAAACAGGCTCCCGCGCCCCATTTTACCAGAACAATCCCCGCCAGCATAGGCCCCACAAACCGCGCTCCATTGAAACGTAGCGAGTTTAGGGCTATCGCGTTTCCTAGCGCCTCCTTCTCTTCGATAATATCGTTCACAAACGCCTGTTGCGCGGGCAGATTGAAGGCGTTCACTACTCCGCTAAAACCCGCCAATACCGCGAGATGCCACGCCTGTACGGGTGTCCAGACTCCAAACGTAAGCAGTGTGAGAAGTATCGCTAGCGCAGTAGCCGCTATCTGAGTAACCACCAGAATATCTCGCCGCGAGTAGCGGTCAGCCACTTTCCCGCCCCACACGCTAAACAGGATGTAAGGAATGGCGTTCGCCCCGCTCACTATCCCTAACCACCCCGCTCGACGAGTCAACTCCCACACAAGCCAGTTTTGCGCGACCATCTGCATCCACGTTCCAATAACCGAAACGCTCTGCCCAACGAAGAAGAGGCGGTAGTTTGGAAACGTGAGGGCGTAGAAGGGGCTACGGGCGCGAGGTATTGGCGAAGAGGAAGGAGGAGTTTCGGGGGCGGTTCTCGAAGGGTTTTGTAACCTTTCTTCTTCGGATTCGTACTGCTTCATGGAAGTTGATACTTTCTACGGTGTGATTTCATTATACCACGCCACTATCGTTATATAAGGAGTGACCACGCCCAATGTCCGCCACCCGCCGCGCCTTTCCGCATATCAGCGCAAACGCCTTCGTAAGCGCTACCGATAAATCCGCTCTCGACAACTTGCAAAAGATGCCGATTCTTCCGCTCATCGTTCGTAAGTTTCACGAGTCGCTCTGGGATAACATCGACTACGCCCGCAACTCCGCCGAATCCATTCGCTGTAGCGAGAAGCAGTTCCCCACGCTCTACCGAATGCTCAAAGAGGCTTGCGGGACGCTTGACGTTCCTGAGCCGGAACTCTATGTGCGTTACTCGCCTACCTACAACGCCTACACCTCCGGCGTAAGCAGAACCTATATCGTTCTGCAAAGTTCGCTTTTGGACGCTTTCACAGACGAAGAGTTAGCCTACATCATCGGGCATGAGTTGGGGCATATCAAGTGCGGTCACGTTCTCTATCTGATGCTGGCGCGGCTTATTATGCCCCTATTAGAGGAGATTGGGCAGGTGACGCTGGGACTGGGCAAGTTGGCGGGTATGGGGTTGATGGCGGGGTTTTTAGAGTGGATGCGACAGGCGGAGTTCTCTTGCGATAGAGCGGGGCTACTGGTGTGTCAGGATGTGCAGGTAGCGTTGAACGCAACATTGAAACTTGGGGCAGGCTCTACACGCTTCCACTCCGAGACGAGTACAGATGCGTTTTTAGAGCAAGCGCAACAACACGCCGATAACAACGGGCTAAATGGTGTCTCGAAAGCGATTCTGTTTATGCTCTATACGTGGCAACTAGAACACCCTCAAGTGGTGTTTCGCGCAAAGGGGCTAGACGAGTGGGTAAAGAGCGGAAAGTACGACGAGATTCTGAATGGTCGCTATGAGCAAGACCTGACGGGAGGCTCTCAACTCGGAGCGCAACATCAGTGCCCTAAGTGTAAAACAGTTCTCTCCGCGACAGTGCGCTTCTGCCCGAACTGCGGCGAGGATACCCAAAGCCCTGCGCCCGCCTCAAAAAAACGCTGCGAGACCTGTAGTATAGACCTGCCAGCGGATGTGCGTTTCTGCACTCACTGTGGCAATCGCGTGTAGAGTTCTCTCTCGTCACAGCATTAGCGAAATTCCCTCGCTAAACGCCTAGTTCTTGCCTCCTGTGGTAGCTATCCCCTGAATGAAGGTGCGTTGCGCGAAGAAGAAGAGCAGTACAATAGGCAGTGTGAAGAGCGTCGCCGCCGCCATCAACTGCGTCCACTCGCCATCGTGCGTACTCAAGAACTGTTGTAGCCCGTAAGCCAGCGTGTAGCGGCTTGGGTCGTTGATATAGAGTAGGGGCCCGAAGAAGTCGTTCCATGTTCCCATAAACTGAAACAGAGCGCAGGTCGCCAACGCCGACTTTGAGAGCGGGAGAATGACACGGGAGAAAATCGCCCACTCGTTCGCTCCATCCATACGCGCCGCCTCCGATAGCTCGGTAGGGAGGGACTTGTAGAACTGAGTCAGCAGAAAGATATAGAACGGCACGCCGAAATAGGCGGGAATCGTCAGCGGGAGGTAGGTTCCGTACCAGCCTAGCCAACGGAACAGTGCGAAGACGGGTATCATCGTAACCTGCGTAGGAAGAGCCATCGTGGAAATCATCACCATGAAGAGCGCCTTACTGCCCTTGAAGGGGATACGCGCAAACCCATACGCCACCACTGCGCTCGAAAGGCACGCGCCTATCACCGTTACCATGCAGAGCAGAATCGTATTTTGCAGGTAGGTCAGAAAGGGAATCGCCTTGAGCGCATTGGGATAGTTTTGCCATACGAATGGATGCGGCAGAAGGTTTTTGAGAGTGATTGGCGGCGTGCCAGCGCTACCCTGCGCGAATATCTGCGTATCGCTCTTGAGGGAGGTGGAAATCATCCAGAGTAGGGGCAGAATCGCGGGTACGCTCAATAGAAGGAGAGCGCAGTAGGCGAGAGCCTTCTGTGGTAGGCTCAACCGAAAGACGATACTACTCCGCATAGCCTAAATCCTTCCGTCGTTGTCGCTCCTGCTGAACGTCCGCCTCCAACTGATTCAACGCCTGTTCCGGTGAAAGGCTTCCTCGCACTGCAAGGTCGTCTATCTTCGTTATCCTGTCCATCAAAAAGAGTTGGTAGGTGGTGGAGGGCGTGATTTCGATATTGGAACTCTGCGCTAGATTTAGGAAGGTCTGATACTGCGGGGCTTTCCGCAGATACTCCTGATATTGGGGCGTATGAACCGCCGCCTCTCCTCTCGGCATCCAGCCAAAGGGCGGATAGAACTCCGCGCTACCTTTCAGGTCGTCTAGCCCCGCCCACCAACGAATGAAGTCCCATGCCCCGTCAACCTCTTTCGCCCCTGCCGGAATCGTGATGAAGTTGGTGGACGAAAAACTGGCGCGAGGGCGACCTCCCTTCGGAGGAGGCGCAAACACGGTGTGGTATTCGAGGTCGGGGGCGAAGTTGCGGAGGTGTTCTACACGCCACTCGCCCTCCATCATTATCGAATACGAGCCGCCTATGAAGGGCATATCTACTCCCGCTGAACTGCTAAGACCGCTTACAAAACGAATTGCCTCCTGGAAGCCTATCCGTTTGCGTTGGTCTACCAGAAACTGGAGGGCGCGTAGGTTTTCAGGCGTGTTTATCGTTAATTCGCCCTGTTTTTCGTCGTAGAACCACCCTCCGAATGAAGGAACATAGTTGATAAGCGTCTGAGGCAGGAAGCCTATGCGCGTGAGGGCGCCGCTTTTATCCTTCCTATCCAACTGCTTGCCTAACTCCACCACGCCTTCCAGAGTGGCGGGGAACTTCGCAGGGTCGGGGTCTATACCCGCCTCTTTGAAGTGGTCGACGCGATAGAACAGCGTCCACAAATCGAACCCCACAGTTATTCCATACAAGCGTCCTTTGTACCAGCCGCTCTTTGCAATAACGGGATACGACTCGGTTTTGAAGCGGCGCATCTCGTCCGCAGTCATAAGGCTATCTAAGGGGGTGAGGATGCCGCCCTCCGCCCACGTACTCATCGCCTGAGTCCAGTGGAGCATGACATCGGGCGGGTCGCCCCCCGCTACGGAGAGCAGGAATTTGGAATCGGCGGACTTGTCGGGTACGAGAAGCGGAATGACCTCGTACTTGGACTGACTTTCGTTGTAACGCCTAACCATCTCTTCGGTAGGCGCTTGCCACTGTCCGCTTAAAAGATGCCAGAAATGGACGGTTTTACGCCCCTTGCGCGGTTTTCCAAACCCCTTAAAGGTCTCTACGCACCCGCTCAAACTCGCCGCGCCCGCCACGCCGAGCGTTGTTTTGATTAGCTCTTTGCGCGTGATTCTACTCTCCATAGTGTACCCACCTTTTTTGCGAGCGATAGACTACGCCCGTAACGGTCATAATAACGAAGAAGAGTATCCACGCCATTGCGCTGGCGTAGCCCATATCGAGGTAGCGCCAAGCGCGTTGGAAGAGGTAGAGCGCGTAGAAGAGCGTGCTATCTTCAGGTCCCCCTTGCGTCATAATGTAGGCTTCTGTGAAGAACTGGAAGGTTCCGATAATTCCCATCACAAGATTAAAGAAGATAACAGGGGTGAGCATGGGCAGGGTGATGTGGCGCATACGGTGGAACGCGGTAGCGCCGTCAATCATCGCCGCTTCATAGAGGTGAGTTGGTATCTCTTTCAGTCCGGCTAGGTAGATAACCATGCTTCCCCCCACGCCCCACAGCGACATCATTACGAGACTACGAGGAGCCCACGCCGTGTCTTGAAGCCATGCGGGACCCAGTATGCCAAAATTCCGTAGCAGACCGTTGATTAGCCCTGTTTGGGGGTTGAGTATCCAGATGAATACGACGGAACTCGCGACGGATGGCACGATGGAGGGAAGGAAGAAGATGGTGCGGAAGACGCTCATGCCTTTAACTTCGAGGTTGAGCAGAAGCGCCAGCGCCACCCCCGCCACAATACCTAGGGGTATCGCCATAAGCGCGTAGTAGAGCGTAACCTGAAGCGCCTTCCAAAAGAGGGGGTCTGCGGTGAAGAGCATACGGTAGTTCGCCGTCCCTACCCACGAGGGCGGCGACACGACGTTGTAGCGCGTAAAGGAGAGGTAGATGCTTGCGAGAAACGGAAACGCCGTGAAGAGACAAAAGCCTATGAGCCAGGGCGCAATAAAGGCGTATCCAACGAGGTTTTTTTTCATTCTAATCCCAACTTGCGCGATAGAAGATGCCCTATTAGTTCGCTATGAGAGGACGAATTCCCTTGTTGTAAGTGTTCACTCTTTTTGGAATTAACCGCGAAA
>CAIJLM010000350.1 GCA_903821495.1 uncultured Chthonomonas sp.
CCCTTCCCGGTGCGGGAAGGGGGCTAGGGGGTTAGGTCGCATTCCATAGCGTGAGTAGTTACCTCGATTCTACGTTCTTCTACATTTTCCTACATTTAATAGAGGAGAATACGCAACTTTCAGCGAATAGTCGTTTCTAATTAGGGTATCTCAACCCAATACTACTCTAGCGAGAAGATAGGTTTCTTGCACTACGAAAGGTGAGTCTATGAATTCCAAAGATAACACACTCGCTTCACGACGCGAGTTCATGAAAGTCGCCGGCGGAGTCGCCGCGGCTTCAACTCTTACAGGGCTAAGTATGCCCGCAGTTCACGCCGCAGGTAGCGATTTGATACAGGTAGCGCTGGTTGGTTGTGGCGGACGCGGTAGCGGCGCCGCCGTCAACGCGCTCTCTACAACGAGTGGTCCCATCAAACTTGTCGCTATGGCGGATGCTTTTCCTGACCGCCTAGATAGCAGTTTCAAAGGACTGAGCGGAGCGGTAGGCGCGAAGATGGATGTGCCGGAAGACCGCCGCTTTATTGGCTGGGATGCCTACAAGAAGGCGATGGACTGCCTCAAACCGGGGGATGTCGTCATTCTTACCACGCCTCCCGCGTTTCGATGGGTGCATTTCACTTACGCTATTGAGAAGCGGCTCAACGTTTTTATGGAGAAGCCTGTAACGGTAGATGGTCCCACCAGTAAGCGAATGCTTGGACTTGCAGAGCAAGCCACCGCCAAGAACCTGAAGGTTGGCGTTGGACTTATGTCGCGCCATGCTCGCCCGCTACAGGAACTCCATGAGCGAATTCAGAACGGCGAACTTGGCGAAATTATTCTGATGCGGGGCTATCGTATGCACGGACCTGTTGGTTTCTTCGAGTCTCCTCCCAAGCCGGATAACATCAGCGACCTTGACTACCAGATTCGTCGCTTCCACAGCTTTCTTTGGGCGAGTGGCGGCAACTATAGCGATTTCTATATCCATATCATCGACCACCTTTCCTGGATGAAGAACTCGTGGCCCGTGAAGGCGCAAGCGCTTGGGGGACGGCACTATCGCGGTCTGTCTATTGACCAGAACCTTGATACCTATTCGGTAGAGTACACCTTTGGCGATGGAACTAAGTTTCTCTTTGGCGGGCGCTGTATGAATGGCGCGACGGGCATATACTCTAGTTACATCCATGGTACAAAGGGTTTTGCCGTAGCCTCTAGAGCCAATGACTGCGGGGGACCTTCCGCCATCTACAAAGGGCAGGAGATAAATCCTGCGAATGTGTTGTGGCAGTCGAAGGACTTTAGCAACCCTTATCAGAACGAGTGGGACGAACTGGTGCAAGCCATTCGCGATAACAAGCCCTACAACGAAGTGAAGCGTGGAGTAGAGGCGAGCGTTGTGACCAGCATGGGGCGTATGGCGGCGCATACGGGCGTAGAGGTGACTTTTGACCAGATGCTCAACTCTGGGCATGAGTTCGCTCCGGGGCTTGATAAGTTGACAAAAGACACGCCCGCTCCGCTTCAACCGAATGCACAGGGGCGATATCCTGTGCCTCAACCTGGTATCATCACGAACCGCGAGTACTAAAGATGACCATTCCTAAGTTGAAACTGCAGTTGAAACTGCGTATTTTGGGCGTAGGAGCGCTTGCGATAGGGGGGCTAGGTTTTCATCTACTAGCCCCCCGCCTCCGCGCAAAAACCGCCTACCTCCGCTCCATCGTCCTCTCAAGCCGTGAAGTTAGCCCCCTACGTTCTGATTTTGCCTGGTTCGGCTGTGAAGGTGCAGATGCTACCCGTACCGGGGGGGACGATAAAAATTGGGACGAAGGCGGTCTTAGTGAAGCCATTTTACATGGCGCGTACCGAAACGCCCTGGGAAGCCTTCGATGTGTTTATCGCAAGCGGAGCGCCTTCACCCTCTTACGATCAGACTGTATTTCCCGCCGATGCGATAGCGCGACCTAGCAAGAGTTATATTCTGCCCGATTTGGGGTGGGGGCATAATGGCTATCCCGCCATCAACCTCAGCTTTACGACGACTGAGATGTGTTGTCGTTGGCTAGCTTCGGCGACGGGAAAAAAGTATCGCCTTCCTACTGAAGCGGAGTGGGAGTTTGCTTGCAGGGCTGGGGCGCAGGGCGTTATCAAAATGGATAAAGCCCAACTGGAGAAGACTGCATGGTATGCTGGGAATAGTGAAACGGTGACGCATCCTGTTGGGAAAAAACTCCCAAACAAGTACGGTCTGTACGATATGTACGGAAATGTTGGAGAGTGGGCGACGGATTTAGAGGGGAAGCCTATACTGTGCGGTGGAACCTTCCTTGATGAGCCTTCTGGTATCTCTCCGACTAAACGGCAAAGATGGACTCCTAAATGGCAGGAGACCGACCCGCAGTTCCCTAAGAGCCGCTGGTGGTTGGCGGATGGCAAGTTTGTTGGTTTTCGATTTGTCTGCGAACCTTAGAGTTTGTTCTTTGTGGTGTAGCGCGTCTATCCTCTCGGAGAGACGCGCTTTTTTAGTAGTTGACGTTTTGAAGCATTCTGGTTACGCAGGTAAAACATTATCGGACAAATTTGAATAAGTGTATATTCAACCTCTCTGTTCCCAAAAAGACAGGGGGCTAATAGGATACCTGGTAGACATCCGCATCATCGTTACTGTAGACTTTCTTGAAGTAGGGAGGCAGGGGGACAGAGCCTTGAAAAGCAGGAGCGAGGCGCTTTTCGTCATCGTCAGCCTGTTTTTGCGTGAAGAGGAGATACTTGACGTGCATTTTGGACAGGATTGCCCTCTTTTCGTTATCAGAAGAGAAGGGGAGTTGGAGGTTCATTAGGTCGTGCAGTTTTTCGCCATAGTTTGGGGTCTCGCCGAAATGCCCGCAGTAGACCTTATTACCTGTTGCGCCGCCTAGATAGCAGGCGAGCGTCATATCACTGATGGCGGTGCGTGTCTTGCCCTCTTCCGCCGCGATTTGCTTTAACCATGGCAAGGGCTGTACTGCGTCGGTTTTGGGGACGTTCTTTTCAATCCACTGTAGGGCTTCGGCTTCACCGGGAAGGAGGTAGGCGCGATGTTGTCCAGTCTGTACGGTTCCGTTCGCATTATTCGCGCAGTCGCGAAGTAGGAAGGCGATATTGCTGATGGAGAGGAGCAGGGTAGCCAAGCCAACAACAAGGGACTGAGTTCTCTTTGGTTTTGTCGCTACTAAGCGGGATAGCCCGATGCCGGCAAGGAGTGCAATGGGAATGTGAGTCCCTTGTAGCATTTTGCGTTGAAATGGGAAGGGGAGGTAAGCGGCGAGAGCGTTGCCTATCATCCAGATTGTCAGGAACGGAATCGTAGAGGAGTGTACGTCCCCTACTTCTTTGGTTGCATTTGGCTTTTTTAGGACTGTGTAGAGCGCAAAGCAGAGCGTAAATCCGTATCCGAGAAGTATCCATCGGGGCGAGGCTGTCAGTGTCTGCACCTCGACGCGTTGTCGGAAGACGCTGTTGGATTTAATTTGCAGGTACATGAAGAGGGCGGGCGGGAGTGTTATCGCTCCCGCTATCACTGTGTTGAGAAGCGTCTCTTTTAGAGTGGAGCGGCTTTTAGCGGTGCGATGAGCATAGACGAGGTAGAGCGTCCAGACCACGCCAAGCGAGATGATGTCGTAGCCGTGTATGAGGGCGAGGAGGAAGCCCCAACCTCCCGCTTTTAGGGCGGCGGTTCTGGTTGTAGAGCCGAGCGATTGGAAGAGATTGCGTAACACTAGAACCTGCAACGTCATAGCGGCGAGAAAAAGCGGATTGAGGTAGAGGGAGAGGTATGTTATCGCTTCGGGTTGCCATCTATCAATGGGGCTGTCAAATCCTAATAGACTCGAAAACGGCGGTATCCAGCCTACTCCTGAAGAGAACGCGACTAGCAACAGGCAAGCCCACTGCGTTCGGCTCTCTCTAATATGGTCTTTGAGTAGTTTTTTGATGGAGACGAGGAGCGTTATTGTGAATAGGACTCTCGCGCCATGAAATACAGCGATAAGCGGTAGCGTCGTGAGTTTTGAGAGGAGACCGAGCGAGAAGAAGAGGGGATTCGCTATCAGACCGTTTTGGGGGTCGGTCGTGAAGAGGTTATAGGTTCTTAGCGAACCCTCTGCGCCCTGCCGCATCCATGATAGATAGACGCAGACATCATCGAAGTTGTAGCCCATCCAGAGGTAGCGCCGACCATTAGCGAGGGAGCGCCCCTGTAGGTAGGGAATAGAGGTGGTCAGTATAACAAAGAGGACGAAGCCCCAGAAGGCGTAGCGTTTGATAGCGGTATTCTGAGGGTGGGGCGTAGGTTCTGGGGCGGTCACGGACAGTGAGTCTCCTGTTGTATTATACCCCTCCCTGTCCTTTTGAAGGTAGCGGGAGGGGTATAGGGGCTTGTTATCGCCCGTTATCTATAGAGGCTTGGCACTGCGCGGTGTAGTTGGCTATGGCTTCCGCCCCTGCTAATACGCCAATCTCAACGTCGTAACAACGGGTCTCGCCGGGCTGTAGGACTTGCAGAGTTCCGGAGCGGCGTTCATTGGGTCTTCCCATCACAAGACAGTTAGCGGGTTCCATTCCAACCACGTAGGTTCCGCTATCCATCATCTTCCACTCGATAAAGCGGGGGAGTTGGTCGGGGGAGTATTTGCAGTAGACCCCAAATCCTTTGCCGTTCCCGCTATCGGTCTGGTGGTCTACAACGGCGGCGGTGACTTTGCCGTCCGCGTCTTTGGCTAGTTCGTGGAAGTAGACGGTTTCGCGGTAGCCCGATTCAGGGGCTTGCATCTTTGTGTAGCGGTCGAACTTCTCTTCTGCGTCTGCGTCTCTGGGGGTTGCGGAGAGGGAAGAGGAGATGAGTTCGGCAGTATCGTTGACAGCAGGGAAGCCGATATTGATGTGGTAGAGCATCATGTGTTCGCAGGGCTTCGCGCCTAAGTTTTCCACCTCATCGTGTATGGTTAGGACGGGACTGCCTAGTTTCGTCGTGATGGTTCGCGTGAGTTGCAGGTTTTCGCCGAATACGGTGGCTTCGCGCATTTTACCAGAGATACGGAGTTCGTACTCGTCGCCGTTCCATGCGCCGTCCCACTGTACATTGGTGGCGGGGGTGTTGCTTATGCGTCCGTGTATACCGTGCGGTATGCCATCGTCTATATCGTTGCCGCCCGCCCACGTTAGCCCGCAGGTGACGACTAGCCCGCCGTAGAAGGCGCGTAGCCAACCGCGTCCGCCCTCGCCCTCGTGGTCGAAGTGGGAGGGGTGGCTGTCGGTGGTAGCGGAGCGCCACATCATGGAGCGTCCATTAAAGTGCGCGGAGGAGATGTCCATGCCGCGACTGGCGAGAACGGTGAAGTCTAATCCGCTTCCGTTGGTAACGTCGAGGGCGAGTACGCCGTCTTCATAGCCTTCTATGAGGCGGTAGGGCTTTACACGGGCGACTTGGCTTATGTCGCCGATGTGCGCGAGTAGTTCTGATTTGGTATATTCTTTTCCGTATAGGCGCGTCATAGGGTTCTCTCGTTTCAAGAAGGATTTTATGTGTAGTATAGTTAATCGTCGGGTATAGGATTTCCTGCTGAGGCGATGACTTGATTAAGAGTGTGACTCAAAGTTAAGCAGGTTCTCTTCCCGTTTAGTTTACCTTAACGTGAATTCGGGCTTCCACATAACCTCACCCTACCTCTCCTTCGCAAAGGAGAGGAGCCTTCCTGCCGTGAAGGCGCAAAAGAGAGCCGTTTTACGGGCGCTTTTGAGATGCGCTTATCCCGAACTCACGTTTGCTTAAAATAATCCACACCCTTGATTAAGAGTACTAGGCTAGTTTTGATAGGGGAGACGCTCCGATAAGTATTGCCAACATAAATCTTTGTCGCTATGTTTTCCTGCGCCCCCTCTTGCGAAATTCAAAAGACGGGGGTATAATAGGGGTATAAATCTAGGTTTTACGGGGCTGTAGCTCAGTTGGGAGAGCGCTTCAATGGCATTGAAGAGGTCAGGAGTTCGAGCCTCCTCCGCTCCATTTCATATATGCACACTTAAACCGGGCAGTAAAACCCGGTTTATTTTATGTTTCTACCTTTTGTTTAGCCTCTTTCTTTGGCAGTATGCAGGAATTTCGGCAGTACACGCCCAAAATAGGCAGAGGGAGCCTCTCTTCCTTCCCGCCGTCACCATTCTCGTTGTTCAGTACGCCTCCTCCAATCAGGCAAGAGTGGCTGTCGCTTACGATTCGATACTACCGCAATCGGAGGTAATGGCGGACATAGCGCGTTTGGCGCGAATAGCGGGAACGCAAGCCGCAGATGTTCATATTACGCAAGAAGCCAACCGCAAAGGGCGAGCGAAAACAACCGCAGTAGATTTTTTTCTTCTGAACGCGCCGCCGATAGCGAACGGCGAACCGCAGATTTTGCCCTATTTAATGGGATTCCAGAACAGAAAGCGTTTAGAAATCGTCTTCTCTACAGGCGCTCATTTTGTGGCGGACAGTCTCGCCGTTGCAGACACGCCGCAAGCGCTGGTAAGACGCTTCACGGAGGCGCAGGGCGGAATACGATACGAAGCCGAAATACGCGATGCAAAGGCGACGTTGCCGGGCATTGTTTTCGCAACGCCCGTTCAGGTAGAGGGGAAGCCTGTTCCGCCTGTTGTACGAGCCGTAAAGCCGCCGCAACGCGCTAACCCCATTGTGGTAGCGGGACTGATACTCCTCGCGGTTGGGTTTTTCGGGTTCGCCATCTCTATCCATAGGCGAAAATAAGAGCGTTTGCCCCCTTCGATAAGCGGGAGGCGCTGGCGGAAAAATGGTTCCGTTCGTTTGTAAGCGTGTAAGGCAGTAAGGTAAGCGACCAGTTAGGTGAAAGGATAACGTTGATGAACTATAGTCTTGACGACATGATACGATACGCCGCGGAGAGAACCTCCTCCGACCTCTTTATCAAAAGTAATTCCGCGCCCGCGTTGCGTGTGCATGGGAAGGTTACGCCGTCTGAACTCCCCTTCTTGACAGGAGAACAGGTTCACCAGATGTGCCTTGAAAAGATGAACCCCCGTATGAAGGAGCATTTCGAGGCGCACCATGAGATGGACTTGGCGTTCAACGTGGGCGAAGAGCTACGTATTCGTATGAACGTCTACCGTCAGCGTGGCGGTACGGCTACGGTTTGCCGCCTGATACCTACCAAAATGAAGTCGCTAGAAGAGTTAGGCATTCCGCCCAAAGTCAAAGAGTTCACAACGCACCGTAATGGGCTAGTGCTGGTGACGGGCCCCACAGGCTCTGGCAAAACGACTACCCTCGCGGCTATGATTGACCTTATCAACTGTAACCGTCGCCTGAACATCATCACAGTGGAAGACCCCATTGAGTTCGTTCATAAGGATAAGCAAGCCGTTATTAGTCAGCGCGAAGTCGGCATTGACACAGATAGTTTTAACTCGGCGCTACGGCACGTTCTGCGTCAAGCCCCCGATATTATCCTCATTGGAGAGATGCGCGATCTCGAAACCATGAACGTCGCTCTACAAGCCGCTGAGACAGGACACCTTGTCTTTGCAACGGTTCATACCGCAAGCGCGGCGGAGACCCTTGACCGACTCTCTAATATGTTTCAGCCCCATGAGCGCCCGATGCTCTGGCTTCGCCTCTCAGTTTCGCTACGCGGCGTGCTTTCACAAAAACTGATACCGAGAAGCGATGGCAAAAGCCGTATCGCGGCGGTGGAGTTGATGGACGTGACTCCGACCATCATAAAGATGGTGGAAGAGGGGCGTTCTGATGATATGTACGGCGCTATCCGACAGGCGGGAATGGAGGACTACTGGGGTATGCAGACGATGAACCAGTGTCTGCTTCGCTACTTCAAGGCGGGTATCATCACGGAGCAGGACGCGCTCGCCGCCGCCGGGAACTATACGGAACTGAAGCAGATGATTCGTATGGCGGGTTCGCGTGGCGATTTTAATAACTCTCCTGTTCAGCCCGCTTCGCAACAGACCGCGCAACAGACTGTGCAACAGCGTGCGCCGCAAGCCCCGCCACCCCTACCCGGCGTTCCGCCAAGACGCTAGGAGCCGTAGAGAGAACTTGCGAACATGATTCATATTGACAACCTACTTAACGAACTGGTAGCGAAAGAGGCTTCTGACCTCCACTTGAGGGTTGGCGAACCGCCTGTAATGCGTATACATGGTATTTTAACGCGAACGAAATACCCTATCCTCTTGGATAGTGATATGTACGACCTCATACATCCGATAATGAACCCGGATAAAGAGGCGCGTTTTGAGCAGACGATGGAGTTAGATACCTCCTACGCTATTCCGGGTCTATCCCGTTTTCGCGTCAACATCTTTCGTCAACAGGGGCATATCGGGGCGGTGCTTCGCGTTATTCCGTTCCGCATTAAGACGATAGACGAGTTGGGACTACCACAGACCACTAAGGACATCTCCATGCTTCCGCGTGGTTTGGTGCTAGTGACGGGCCCCACAGGCTCTGGGAAATCTACATCGCTCGCCGCGATGATTAACCTTATCAACGAGTCGAAGCCCGCCAATATCGTGACTATTGAAGACCCTATTGAGTATGTGCATAGAGATAAGATGTCGGCGGTGAACCAGAGAGAGGTGGGGGTAGACACACACTCCTTCGCCGATGCGCTGAAGCACGTTATGCGGCAAAACCCTGATGTGATTCTGGTCGGCGAGATGCGAGACCTTGAGACCATCAAACTTGCTATTACGGCGGCGGAAACCGGACACCTTGTCTTCGCTACACTGCACACTACAGACGCGCCTCAGACGGTAGACCGCATTATCGACGTATTTGAGCCGGAAGCGCAACAGCAGATTCGTATGCAACTCTCTACAACGCTTCAAGCGGTGATTTCTCAAACGCTTCTGATGAAGAAGGGCGGGAATGGGCGAGTAGCGGCATTTGAAGTTATGCGCTGTACGAGCGCTATTCGCACACTTATCCGCGAAGGTAAAACGCATCAGCTCTCCACCGATATTCAGACTGGACAACAGCACGGTATGCAGACACTCGACAATAGCCTTTTGAATCTTGTTCAAAAAGGTTTGGTTGAGTATGAGGACGCGCTTGCAAAGTCCTCCAAC
>CAIJLM010000351.1 GCA_903821495.1 uncultured Chthonomonas sp.
CGTGTCGATGATGTTGATGCAGTGGTCATCCCAGAAACAGGTGGTCGCGGCGGAGGTGATGGTAATTCCACGCTCCTGCTCTTGAACCATCCAGTCCATTGTTGCGCCGCCATCATGAACTTCGCCGAGTTTGTGAGTGCGTCCTGTGTAGAACAGGATACGCTCGGTAACGGTGGTTTTGCCCGCATCGATATGCGCGGCGATACCAATGTTTCTCGTTTTCTCTGAAGTATATTCTCGTGCCATAGTTGTGTCTTCGTTTCTCTCTTTGCGATAAGGGTCGTTTTGTGGCGACGCTACTTTCTCGCAATAGGACGTGAGGGGTCTCACTTGGTGATAAAGAGGCTCGCTTCCTCGCTTTTGTCGGGAAATCAGCCTGAGTTCTCTATTCTACCACAAGGCGACCTCTCTACGCGGTTTTATCTCTCCTTCGCTTTGGATGTTCCGCTCACCCTGCCTCTTGAACCTACCAGCGATAGTGGGCGAAGGCTTTGTTGGCTTCCGCCATGCGATGCACCTCTTCGCGGTTCTTGACGGAGGCTCCGGCGTTGTTGGAGGCATCCAGCAGTTCGCCAGCGAGTTTCTCTATCATAGAACGTCCGCCGCGTTTGCGGGAGTTGTTCACTAGCCAGCGGAAAGCGCGAGCGACTTTGCGCTCTTGTCGCACTTCCACAGGAACCTGATAGGTAGAGCCGCCAACGCGGCGCGGGCGCACTTCCAGTTGGGGCATACAGTTCTTCACTGCCTGCTCGAAAATCTCGATTCCGGGACGCTTGGCGCGGGTCTCGGCAATCTCCAAGGCTCCGTAGAAAATGCGCTCTGCAACGCCCTTCTTACCGTCTACCATGAGGCGATTGATAAATCGTTGCGCGAGTTCGCTTCCGTAAACGGGGTCTGGAATGAACTTTCTAATTTTTGCAGGACCTTTTCGTGGCATATCAAGCAACTCCTTAGGGGGTCTCTTTTCCGAAGAGCGCTTCGGCTGAACCTGTCCCTGTTTCTTACGATTCTCTAAGGCGCGTTCCGCACGTTTACGGCGCGCCGTCGGATTTTTTCTGGGCAATAGTAGTACTGCATCTCAGCAGCGCCTCGCAAGGCTACTCCGCGAAACGCGGATTTATTTCGCCTTGGGCTTCTTGGTTCCGTATTTGGAACGGCTAGACTTTCGGTCGCGAGTTCCGGCGGTGTCAAGGTGTCCACGCACAATGTGGTAACGAACGCCGGGGAGGTCTTTCACGCGTCCGCCGCGAATCATAACGACAGAGTGCTCTTGTAGGTTGTGACCAATACCGGGAATATAGGCAGTGACCTCAACCTTGTTTGTCAGTCGCACGCGGGCGATTTTACGAAGCGCCGAGTTCGGTTTTTTCGGCGTGACGGTTTTGACGACGAGGCATACGCCGCGCATCTGCGGGTTGCTTCGTAGAGCCGGAGACTTGGTCTTCTTGACGATACGCTTGCGACCTTTTCGCACTAACTGGTTAATCGTGGGCATTCTCTCGTTTCACCCCTATCTGCCTTCCGGCAGTCGCTACTAGATTTGAATGGTGGTCTCCCCGCAGAACAGGGAGGGAAGAGGCATTAAAAAATCCCTCGTTGCCGAGTCGGAGGGCAGACAAGGGACGCACGGCGTTCTACGAAATTAGGAACTACCGAACTATGCAGAGTAAGGGCAAAAAGCCTTTGTATCCGCCTCCTTAGATGTACTGCTCGCCACCGAAACGCGATTCAAGCGTTTGATAGATACCGTAACTCAGCAAACCTCCGTATTGTACACCCGTTCCCTACCGAAAGTCAAGAGAAACTCGTAGGATTCTTACGGATTGAGGAGGGAAGAAGGCGGTATAATGTAGGAATGGGGTGGAACGCTTTGTTAGGGCGGAGAGAACCCTCCGCTTAAAGGCTCTCGTGAAAGGACGGAACGCACTCTGTGAATACACTCTACTTCGGCGACAATCTGGACATACTGCAAAAACATATCGCCGACGAGTCGGTAGACCTTGTATATCTTGACCCTCCTTTCAACTCGAACCGAGACCACAACGTGCTTTTCAGAGAGCAGAGCGGAAACGAAAGCCCGGCGCAGATGAAAGCCTTCGGCGATACGTGGAACTGGGCAGGCGCGATGGACGCATGGGAACACTTTCCCGAACTCTGCCCGAATGCGAAGGCGGTTGAACTGATGCACGGCTTTCATAACGCTATAGGCGAAAACGACGTGATGGCGTACCTCGTGATGATGGCTCCCCGCCTCTACCAACTTCACCGCGTTCTAAAGCCTACGGGGTGCCTCTACCTGCACTGCGACCCTACCGCCTCCCACTATCTCAAACTCATCTTGGACTGCATTTTTGGAGCGCGGAACTATCGGAATGAGATTACATGGAGGCGCTCAGACGCGCACAACGACGCAAAGAAGCAGTTTGGCGCGATAAGCGATCGCATCTTCTTCTACGTAAAAAGCCCCGCCGCCCCCTTCCAAAAGCAGAGCGGCGGCTTTCAAGAGCGCACTTTGCGGGAGTGGTATCTCTACCTCGAACTGCCCGATGGAACCGCAAGACGCATGACAAAAGAGGAGAGAGAAACCCAAAAAATCCCCAAGGGAGCGCGACGCTTCAATACGGATAATTTGCGTAGTCCTAACCCTCGCCCAAATCTTACTTATGACTACAAGGGGTATAAGCCTCACCCGAACGGTTGGGCGGTTTCTCTAGAAAAAATGAAGGAACTAGACGAAAATGGATTGCTACTCTTCCCCGCCTCCCTCGAAGGGCGCATTATGCGAAAGCGGTACTTGGACGAGTCGCAGGGGGCGGTGGTTGGCGATGTCTGGACGGATATTAGCCAACTGCGAGGCGCAACCGCCGAACGACTAGGTTATCCTACGCAAAAACCTCTCGCCCTCTTAGAGCGCATTGTCTCCGCTTCCAGCGCTCCCGGCGATGTGGTTCTCGACCCCTTCTGTGGTTGCGGAACCACAATTGTAGCCGCGCATAAACTCGGCAGACAGTGGATAGGAGTAGACATCACCCCTATCGCCGTTTCGTTAGTGCAACAACGCCTCTTCGACTCCTTCGGCGCGATAGACGTTAAGCGCAAAAGCAAAGACGATATAGCAGAGCGCCCTACCTTCGCCGTAGAGGGGCTTCCTACCGACTTAGCGGGGGCGCGTATGCTCTACGAAAAAGACAGTTCGCACAAAGATTTCGAGATGTGGGCGATAGGTTTGGTTCCCGCCATTCCCCAAGAGAAGAAGGGCGCGGACTCCGGTATAGACGGTATAGCCTACTTCCACGACAACCCCAAGAAGCCCTCGAAAGCCGTTATACAGGTAAAGGGCGGACACCCAGCTGTTTCGCAAATACGCGATTTGCGCGGCGTGATGACGCGAGAGAAGGCGCAACTCGGCTTCTTTATCACCCTAGAGCCTCCCACCCAACCCATGAAGAACGAGGCGGCTTCGGCGGGCTACTATCAGCCCCCCTCCGGCGTGGGGCGGCGCGTAGAGTGTGTGCAGATACGAACCATTGAGGAGTTGCTTGAAGGAAAGAAGTTCGATTTCCCGCTCTATGAATCCAATGTCTCCTTCAAAGAGGCGGAACGACTGCACAAAGAGAGTACGCAACGCGAACTCGAACTATAGCCGCTCTCCCGCCTCAAAGCGTTCGCTCTCCGCAAGAATATACCGTACAAACTCCACTGTTTTCGCGAGGTCTATCGAGTCGGCGGGTTGGCGAGAGGAGAGCGCTGGGTCGTAGCGCCCCGCCCACGCCCTATCTATCAAGTCCGTATACTGAGGGGCTAACGTCGCCTTCACCCACTCCGCGCCCGCCCGCTTGGAGCCGGGATGTCCCCGATGGAGGTCGTGTAGCATACGGCAGTAGTTCAAGGTCGCGAACGCCTGATAGAAGCGGCTGTCGATGCACTCGGAATCCGCGATTATCTCCCTCCCCCACTGCCGCATAGCCTCAAGAATCTCCTCTCGTAACGCGCTTACGGGGATAGGGTCAATCAGCGTTACGGGCGGAGCGCCCGCCAGAGTTATCCCATATTCACGAACTACCCAGCGGACGACTACCATGTTGCAGTGCGTAGACTCGATAAGATGTCGGCTTCCGTGGTCGAGATACCAGAGAGGCTTGTCACGCTGCGTGTAGTCGCGTAAAACCTCTTTCGGAAAGTAGGAGCCTTCGAGGTGTTGCGCCCACGCGCATTCAAGATGGTAGATGCGCTTATGAAAAGCCTGCAACGCGGAAATCTGCGCCTCCGAGAGATCCTCGTTGAGCGCAACGATAAAATCTACGTCGCTATCCGTATCGAAATCGCCAACGGCGAAAGAGCCTTGCAGGTAGAATCCGAGAAAGGTAGCGCCCAGAATCTCCTGAATACCTTCGACTAACACTTGCAACACGTCGTTCAGTTCAGCGTAGGGGGTTGGAAACATCGCTGGCTCCCTTCACACAGAATAGAGTTCACTCGTTGTATCGATTCGTTGCACACCTTTGATAAAGAGAGTAGACCTCTTGGGCGATATGGCGCGTAAAGCAGGGGAAAGCCTCTCCTCTGGCGAACGTTTTTGCCAACGCTTCCGCCTTTTGCCCCGTGCGAACAGGAAAGGAGTAACACATGACATCCTCGTCCTCCAAAGAGACAATCGAATTTAGAGAACTTGCTTTCTGGGTGTTTTCGCGCTTTATGCGACGCTGGTATTGTGGCGACCAGCAGAATGCGCTCGCCTATTTAGAAGACAGAATACCTTCCATACACTCTTCAGAGGAACGCTCCCGCATGGAAGAATCTCTCATCACGCACAAAAGAGTCCTCGACGCGAAGTATATTCCTCCTCCCGACAGGCTTTACGAAGGGCTGTTCGTTATTCAACTAAAGCTGACAGAACAGAGGCGAGCGAACTCTCCAAACCTCAATACCGAGTATCTATGGTGGGGCGAATATCTCACAGCTCACTCCCAATTCGGCGAGCTGGCTTTCAGCAATGGAATCTGTTATCTTACGGAGGCGTATGCGCTTCGACGGGAGTGAGAGATGGCGGCGCGTTACGCGGAACGCTATATTCAGAGCGAGTTTCTACGCAGTATCGCTAAAAGCCAACTACAACTTCCCTTTGACGACTGCTTGAAAGAGCGTCCCTCCGATGAAGAGATAGACGATACTTATCTCAAAGAACAGCCTCTGAACGCCGCCGAGGAGGGAGTGACCGCGTATCCTCACCCTGTCTGGATAAGCGTTCTGGAGTTGACCATCCGGTATGACAATTTCGGCTTTCGCACACGTCGGGCGAGGAACGCGCTGATGAGAGCGGAGCAACAACGCGCCCGCTAGAGCGATGAAAACCGCTCAGGGGGACGTTACCGCCCGTTTTGTTTCAAGAGATTGCGCCTGGCGAAGGATTTTACCTGTCCGGCGCGATAGTTCGATGAGCGTGACGAATC
>CAIJLM010000352.1 GCA_903821495.1 uncultured Chthonomonas sp.
GACAAGCACACGGGTCGCGCCGTGAATACTCGTCTCCAAGAGTTGCGAAGAGACTGCATTCTGCGCCGCTTCCACAGCGCGATGGTCGCCGTCCGCTTCCCCAATTCCCATAAGGGCGGGTCCCGCCTGTTGCATAATAGTGCGAACATCGGCGAAGTCTACGTTGATGATACCGGGAACGGTGATAATGTCTGAGATGCCCTTTACGCCCTGTCGTAGCACCTCATCCGCCATCTTGAACGCCTCGACGAGCGTCATGCGCCTATCGCCCAAACTCAGTAGTTTGTCGTTTGGCACGATGATGATGGTGTCTACCTTGCCGCGCAGGTTCTCAATTCCTTCGTCTGCAAGTCGCTGACGGCGGGGTCCCTCAAACTGAAAGGGCTTCGTCACGACAGCGATGGTCAGAGCGTTGAGTTCGCTAGCGATTTCAGCGATAACAGGCGCGGCTCCCGTTCCTGTTCCGCCGCCCATGCCCGCTGTGATGAATATCATGTCCGAGCCGTCAATCGCTTTTTTGATTTCGCTTTTGCTCTCTTCAGCGGCGGTGCGCCCGCGCTCCGGGTTTCCACCCGCGCCAAGCCCGCGTGTCGAGTTTTCGCCAAGCTGGAGGCGGCGCGGCGCGTTAGACCTGCTCAACGCCTGCACATCCGTATTCATAGCGATAAACTCAACGCCAGCCAGCCCGCTCTCAATCATACGGTTCACAGCGTTCGAGCCGCCGCCGCCAACGCCTACCACTTTGATACGCGCCCCGCCCAACTCTGTAAACTCTCCCGATGATGCGAAATTTGACATTCTAGGTACGCCCTTCCCGCAAGTGATTCTCTCTCGTAAAATTGCGCTTTCTGAAAGCGCTAGTTAAAAACCTATCTTCTTGAGCCAACCTGCAATCCATTTCTGTATTCCAGAGGGACTGCTGTAACTCTTTTCAGGGGGCGCGGTAGGCTCCAGCGTCGCCCGAAACTGTTGCGCTCCGTAGTGTATCAAGCCTATCCCCGTAGCATAAGAGGGATGCGTGAGCGTTTCGCCGATACCGCCGACATGACGCGGATACCCTATCCGAATAGCGAGACCTGTCGCCTGTTCCGCAACCTCCGCGCACCCTACGAGTTGGCTTCCGCCTCCGCTTACCACAATGCCTGCTGGTATCTTACCCCAACAGCCGGCTTTTTCGAGTTCCTCTTTTACAAGTTCAAAAAGTTCCTGCATTCGCGGCTCTATGATGCTCGCCAAAGCCATTCTGCGAAGGCGACGCATATCGTCGCGCCCCATCTGCTTAACGAGGATTATCTCCTCCGCCGAAACCTGCTCTAAAAGCGCAGTTCCGCTCTCGGTTTTGAGGCGCTCCGCCTCTTCCAGCGCAACCGTGAGACCATACGCCACATCGCTAGTGACATGAGCGCCGCCAATAGGAAGCACTCCTGAGTAGTAGATGTCGCCATCCACAAAAACGGCGATATCAGAGGTTCCCCCTCCTATATCTACCAGACAGACCCCTAATTCCTTCTCTTCTGGCAAAAGAACCGAAAGCCCTGTCGCTAAAGGCTCTAAAACCAACTCGCGAACCTGACAACCCGCTCTTGTAACGCACTTTCGCACGTTTTGGAGAAAAGTAGTCGCCCCTGTGACGATGTGGCACTGCACCTCTAGGCGCGTTCCGCTCATTCCCGCGGGATGCTTTACGCTTCCCTGCCCATCCACCGTGTAGGAGCGCGGAATAGCGTGCAGTATCTGCCTGTCGGGAGGAATCACTATCACGCGGGCGGCTTCGAGAACCTTCTCCACATCGGCGTAAGTTATCTCCCTATCGGGATTGGTGACGGGTATGCGCCCGGCGCTGTTGAGGGAGGCGATATGTTCGCCCGTCACCCCGACATAGAAGGAGGAGACTTCGCGCCCCGCCTGTTTTTGCGCCTGCCGCACCGATTCTTGAATTGCGAGGACGGTGGAGTCTATGTCCACCACCACCCCTTTTCTTATGCCTGTAGAGGGATGTGAACCTACCCCAAGTATGTTAGGCTTACCCTGTTCGCTAACTTCCGCGATAAGAGTGCATACTTTGGTGGTTCCTATATCTATTCCTGCTATTATCTCGCTTCGCGCCAAGAGCGTCACCCTGTCGTTAAATTTTCTTTCCCTGAAATTACCGGGAGCGTTTTTCAATGCTTGTAGGGAGAGTTATCTTCCCTTGCGGCGTATCGTCAGTAGACGACAACCTCTTCATTGGAGTGGGAAGTTTCGCCCATTTCGTGAGCGGCGAGTTCTAATATCGCGCCTCCATGTCGCTCCGCCGCCTTCTGCGCCGCGACAAAGTCTCGTGATGCGGCAGTGGCGGGGTGTACGATAGCGGTATCCTTCTCTACATCCTCTACATCCGCTTGAAGCGCTCGTTCATAGATACGCAACGCCTGTTCAGGAATCCCCGCGCCTTCGCACTTCCACACCTTGTTCCGTATCGTCGCGAAAACGGTTCCCATCCCAAACTCGAACTTCACTGTTATACCCGTTTTTATTAGAGTAGCCATGTCTTACCTTCCTCTCAAGAGGTCATAAACGAACGCAAAATACTCAGGGTCGCGATGCGCCAACTCTTCTGGATACTTACACAGGTATTCTACACCCATTGAGAGTATTTCGGTGTGTCGTCCCTGATAATACTTTCCCATATAGGGGTCTAGGAACCTGTCCTTCCACGCCATTTCGTTCGTCTTGTAGTTAGGATTCCCAGTGATAACCCTTAGTGGCTCAAGCGAATCGCCTTCTCTGCGCCGTTTTAGAAAGGCGAGCGCCTTTTCAAGTAGTCGGCTATCCATGTCTTCTAGCTCCCCTATCCGCTTGTACTGCACGCCCAACTCCTGAACGCGCTTCGCCGCCGCCTCGCCAGATAGCATGAAACCCTCTCTCATTCCAAGCAAACAGGCGGGGTAGCCCTCTATCTCGCTACGACTACCCCGCCTATACAACCTACTTTACAATCAACAACGCTTTCGCGTAGGACGAGGCGAGGTAGTTCGCATCGCCGCCAAAGGTTATTTTTAGGGCGTAGATTCCGACTGTCTGCGTAACGGTGTAGGAGAGGGTAGCGACTCCGTTGGCATTGGTAGCCCCCGTTCCTGCTAGTACGCCATCTACAAAGAAATTCACCGTCTCATTCGCTAAGAGCTTTTTGTCTGTACTCCGTTTCAAAGTCGCATTCAGGGTGACAACGCCTCCCATAACGCCTTTCACAGAGGATTGGCTCAGGCTGGTGTTCGCCTGCTTTACCGTGAGTTTGCCCGTACTACTGGCGGCGGAGTACTGGCTTGTGCCAGCGTAACTAGCAACGATACTGTACGTCCCGATAGCGGACTCCCCGATAGCATACGGGAGCGTGGCTACTCCTGTCCCATCCGTAACAGCGGTTCCTACCACAACGCCCCCTACCGAGAAGACGACATCTTTCCCCACAAAAGGTTGACTGTCTGTTTTCCGCTTCAGTTTCGCCTTAAAATTAACCGAGCCTCCCGGCGCGCCGGTGGCGTTAGAAGCAGAGAGGCTAGAGACTGTTTGACGTAGGGTTAATTTTGCCGATTTCGTTATCAGCCCGGCTCCGGCAAACTCCGCGGTAAGCGTATGCACTCCCACCGCAAGACTCTCGTCTGCTGTGTAGGGATAGGCGGCAAGCCCGGTTTTGTCGGTAGTTGCGGTTCCTACGGTAACGCCGTCCACCTTGAAGGTGATGGGGGCATCCTGCACGCTCTCAAGGCTTGTGGCTTTGCGTAGCCTTGCGGTTAGATTGCCTGTTTGACCGTAGTAGAGGGCTATACTAGAGACATCCAGTTTGGCTTTAAAGTTGTTTCGTTTGGTGATAACGGCATCTGTCATCGTAGCATCGCCAAAGTAGTTCGCGTTTGTGCCAAAACCCACTGAGAAGTCAATCGTATCCCCCTGCGTAACATAGATGATTTGGGAGTATGGCAAGGGAATGTTATAACTGCTGATATCGCCGCTAAAGAGTTGTTCCGAACTATTACGCAGTACGGCTACGTCGGTGGTAGTTGGGTAGGCGAAGTCTATACCCGTAAAAGACGAATCGATGCTGTAGATTCCCGTTTGAGGGGCTATCCAGCGCACAACGCTGTTCTCTCCGCCGGGTCCGGGGTGTTGGTAGATTTTATAGGCAGGTATTTTTAGCGTCGAAATGGTTACATCAACGCCTGTAGTATTCAGTGTTACTTGCGGCAACGATCCTTCAGACCAGTAGGCGACCCCGTAAGAGGCATCAAATCCACCCAGTGTAAAGGGGCTGAAAACTCCTCCCCGTGTAGGAGTTTGTCCGTACTGCCAAGCCCCATTGGGATTGCCGGCTATGGAAAAGTCCTTCGCCAAGTCGTAGGTCTGTGCGGAAGCCCGTCCGGTCATGCACAGTATAGATAGTAGCGCTAGGAGTAGCGCGCCCCTCATGTATCGGTTATTATGCCGAGCGTTCATATTTACATTGTATCCTTTTATAGTGTGTTCAACCTAGCCGCTTTCGTAACTACCCACCCTTCGCTATCCCGTTTCGGGGTCAGGGACGGGCGGAAGCCTTGCAGTATGGATAGGGATAAAGAGCGCAATCACTCCCAACTTCCAGGTTCTCTATCTCAAGAGTAGTCCTCTCTGCCTAACGCTATGAGGTACTCAGCGTCTAGTCGCTGGTAGCGCCGTTCCAGTTCCCCTATCCGCTGATACTGCACGTCCAACTCCTGAACGCGCCTCGCCGCCTCCTCGCCGGATAGCATAGAACCCTCTTCCTAATCGTACACAGCATAACCTACGAGAGAACCAGTGTCACCTTTGAGTTTAGTCGCCCCTTCCCGTTTCGGGAAGGGGACGGGGGTTAGGTTCCCGCCTCTACTCTAACTTCTGAGCCGCGGTAGCCAGACTTGCGGCGTTGTCGCTCTGTTGGCGGCTACGCGCCATCGCCATTTTGTTCAGGTAGTAGCGGCGGATGAGCGATAGGTTCAGAAAGACCCGCGTACCTAGCGCAATGACCGCCACCAGCGCAAGGTTCACCCCGATTTTGTCGCCTAGCCACGCCAGCCCCGCCGCAAGCAGGGTATTGAGTACGAAACCGCTTGCGAAAATGTCGTTCTGGAATCTGCCTTCGATACCCGCCCTCACGCCGCCAAACACTGTGTCCAGCCCCGCGAGAGCGGCGACGCTAAGATAGGGGGCGTACTCCACAGAGATTGCCCAGTTGAAGCGGTCAAAAACGACGTAGCCAGCCGCAAAGCCGCCCGCCAAACTAAGTATGGGGAGCCACGCTTTCATCTACTTGTCGCTCTCTTTCTGCGAACTCTCTTTGGGGCGAATCGGTTTCGCGTACTGGAACTGAATACTGCCCGAAAAGGCGGGCAGTCTCATTTTCGCCTTTTTCTCAATACGCGCCATGGAGGGGTCGTAGCGCCGTATTTTTTCGAGAATGCCGCCTATCATGTCCAGCCCTCCGAAAAGGGTGTCTGTGTTTCCTATGGCTTGAATGGCGATGGGAGGAGCCACCCCCTGACCGTTTACATGGATGACGGGTCCCACACAGCGCACGGCGGAGGTGAAGCCGACACGCTGCCCATTCACGGCGATAGCCTCCGCGCCCGCCGCTTTGAGTTCGTTCACCACGTTCGCAACGTCGTAGTCGTGAATAAGGTGGCTCTGGTTTATCTGGTCGGCGGGGTTTAGGGGCTGCTTGGGGCTATCGCTCAGAGTGATGACCACCCCGCCTCCCTCTACCTCAGTTATCGCCAGAAGGTCTTTCATATCCTGCAAAGACTTATTGAGGGTCTTTTCCGCGTCGCCGTGATGCGCCAGCGTGTTCTCCAACTCCGAGATGCGGTCGCGAGACTTCTTGATTTCGGCTTCGTTCTTCGCTGTCAGGTCAATCGCGGTATTAGAGTAGTGAACCGCCGGATTCGTATTGATAGCGCCACGGCGGCTGATGCTTGTCGTGGTGTGCCACGCCGCCGCAAGGAGAACGCCCAACACGAAGCAGAGCATACTGATTTGCCAGTAGAACGAACGGTGGTTGATGCTGGATGAAAAGACGCTCATTGGATTCGCGCCTACAACTTTCTTGAGTCTCTCGCTAGGTTCAACGCTCTAGCCGTGAGAAGGAGAGGAACTCTCCGGCAAGTTCGGCGCGTTTGGGGGCGCCATCGCGTGTTTAGGCGTACAAGCGGGATACTGCGGGGCGGATAGATTCACCGAGGCTATCGTATTAGCCATCGCGGGGCGCTTCTCATACATCACTTTGAGCCTGTCCAACTTGTAGTCGAAAGAGTCTTCGCGGCTATTTGTAAGCGGGAGATACTGCCCTAGTTGCACTTCTAATTTATCGCTCATATTTAAGCACAAATTACCATTAGAATCAACAACTATTTTTTCGATGCGGACAGTGTTGTTCGCATAGCGATTCTGAAAGAGCCAGAGCCATGAGGCGCTAGCATGGATTCCTATCTGTTGTCCGAGTTGGGCGTTAGAGAGGCTATTGAATACGATATGAGGCAGTTGCGCGGCGACGGTTTCACGCGCAGGGCGTATGAGGTAGCCCTTCACGTCTATCTCGTACTGTACGCCGTTCTCGCTTACAATCGCGTAGGGAGTGCGCGGAACGATGTGCGCGGCGAGTCTCCATCCCCATTGGCGCGAAATTCGCACGCTATCCACGGTCGGCAGTTTGAGGGTATCGGCGCGTAGCGTTCCCACTGGGGCGCGTAGCCAGTTAGAGTACTTGGAGGTCGTGAGCGCCTGTTTTAGGGTCTCCGATTCACTCGCTGTGAGACTGCCTAGCGCGCCCGTAATGACAACCTGTCGCACACGCCAGTAGGGAGAGGTGAACGGAACGAACAGGGCGAGCGTTACGAGCGTAAGTATGAGCCAGTTTTTGGCGCGACGCTGTGTATTCAGAGAGCGGTTTTGCTTTTTGAGTCGCCTCTGAATCTCCTCCTCTGTAAGAGGGGGAGTAGTTTTAACGGTTTTTTTTCTGGAAGTTCTCACGGTAGCGCCCCTTTCCGCATTCGCAAATATCTCACCTCAACGCCGACAAAATAAGCCTGTCCAGCAGTTCAGGAAAAGATATTCCGGCAACCTCCGCCGCCTGCGGAAGCAGGCTAGTGGGGGTCATACCCGGAATGGTGTTTACCTCAAGCGCATAGAGCGCCGTCTCTGTTGCGATAAAGTCTGTGCGCGACATCCCCTTGCACCCAAGCGCCACATGGCAACGCTTTGCGTACTCTTGCGCGAGGGCGGCGCTCTCTGCGGAGATTCGCGCTGGAATGATGTGTTCGCTACCGTTTGGGGCGTACTTGCTTTCGTAGTCGTAGTAGGCGTTTTTAGGGATGATTTCGACAACAGGAAGCGCAAGAAGTCCCTCTTCCGCGTTGGGGTCTTCCAGAACGCCAACGGTTATCTCCATCCCCTTTATATAGCGCTCCACCAAAACATACTCGTCGTATTTCAGGGCGAACTCAACCGCTTGGGGAAGCTCCGCCCGCTCTAAAACGAGAGAACAGCCGAACGTAGAGCCTTCCGAACTCGGCTTGACAAATAACGCGGACTCCCCGAACATCTGCGCCGCCTGTGCGAGTAGCGCATCGTTATCGGGGCGCTTGCTTCGCTGAACGATGAACTCCTCTATGACGGGTATGTCGTGCGAACGGAAGAGGCGTTTCGCCATTCGCTTATCCATTGCGAGGGCGCTCGCCAGCACCCCGGAACCCGTATAAGGAACGCCCATTAGTTCCAGAGCGCCCTGAATGGTTCCATCTTCGCCGCCCTTGCCGTGAAGGGCGATAAAAACCACATCGGGACGCGCATTTTCGCTGTTTTCCGCGCTCTCAAGAGATTGTGAAGGATATTCGTCAACAGTTGTTACTATTCCTTCTAACTTTTCGTCATTTTTTGCGGCTTTTGGAGGAATTTGCGTGGCTATGCTTGCGGTGAGCGCCAGCATATCGCGAGTATCTATCGTCGCCACCTGATATTTGGCGGGGTCGAGCGACTCCGCTATCATTTTGCCAGTGCTAAGAGAGACGGCGCGTTCGTTGGAAGAGCCTCCCATCAGCACTGCGACACGTAGCTTTCGCAACATATTTGAGGCTCCTTATCGTAGTAGTGTTGGAGCGACTATTCTACCTCATACGAGCCCTTTTGGGAGAGGAATCGCGAAACACAAAACGCCCCGAACAGCGATACAGACGGAATCTTCCCCTTACGCCCGCGCCTTCCAGCCATAAGGAACATACTCCCACTTGAGCGAGTTCTGCTTTACGTCAAATACCGCGAACCCTTCGGGGTGTACGCCAAGCCGGGGCCCCTTCCACCACTCGCCGCACACCGCGCCCGAAGTGATGTAGCGGGTATCTGTATAGATGCACTCCTCCACAATATGTGTATGCCCCTGCAAAACCGCTTTCACGTTATAAGGTACAAAAACATCGCGTACCTCTTTGCCGTTACGAACCACTCCGCTATCGCTATTCGCCTTGAGTGTACTCTCCGTCAGTTGAGTAAAGAGCGTCATGAGGGGGACGTGCGTGACAATAACGACGGGGCGCGTTTTGCCGACCTGCGCGAGGTCGTCCCTGAGCCACTGGAGTTGCGCGTCGTCAATCTCGGCGCGCCAACTGTTGGAGGCTTTGGGCTGAATACTGTCCAGAATAATAAAATGCCAGTCCGAAAAGTCGATACTGTAGTACGTGCGGTTCAGGGCGTACCACTCTTGAAACATCTTCTTGCCGTAGCCCGCCTCTGTAGAGGCGTTTCCATCCCTCTTCGTCCAGCCGTACACATCGTGGTTTCCGATAGTCTGATAGATAGGTATATCTAACTTACTCGGAATTCGCGATGTGTCCTCCTCCCTCTTGTTTATCGGCGGGTCGTTACTAAGCAGTTTCATCGTTTCGCGGAAGAGGCGGAACTGAGTCTCCGCCCGCTCGCGGGTCACGTCTAGCGCGTCCATAACGTGGTCGCCGCCTGTAATAATAAAGTCGGGGCGCGGATTCAACGCTCTTAGTTTCTTAACAGCGAGCGCTACGCCATCCGCCGCCCCCAACTCCGGCTGAATATGAAAATCGGTGATATGCACGAACCGAAAGCCCCGTGCGGAAGCCTCCGCCGTGTGTGGCGCGAAGAGGCTACTAGCGACGCCCGCGCCCGCCAACCCCTGTAAGAGTTCCCGTCGTGAAAGCATGGTCAAATCTCCTTCCGTACTGTTTTCAGTATACCTTTATGGGTTGGACAACGAAGCGCGGCGTTTGTGTCTTTAAGAGCGCCCCTTGTCAAGCGTTTAAGGGCGTTTCCAAGAGGCTCCCTTACGGAAGAGGATGTGCGCCGATAAGCGTGAAAGCGTGGTTCCCTCTCATACGATAGGCGGAGAAGTCGTTATAATCCAGCGTGAAGATGCGCTTTAGCGAGAGAGTCTCCGCTAAAGCCACAAGAGAAGCGTCGGCGAAATCCATAGGGTGGTCGCTGTACTTCTCCATCAACTCCGCCATACGAAGCAACTCTTGAGGAGAGGGGTGGTGTAGTAGCAGGTCGCCCCTAAGTAGCATCTTCCAGAGGGCGTTTTGAGCGTGAAGCCCTCCGTTTCGCCCCAAAAAGTACATGGCTTCCGTCAAGACAGGAAGCGTAGTGTAGAAGGCGCAGTTCATAGAACGAAGCAGAGCGGCGCATTGGGAGTGATAGCGGTCATCGCGGCTCAAAAACGCAATGAGAGGCCCTGCGTCGATGATAGTATCAACCATATTTTTTCTGCAATCCTTCTACGAAATACTCTGTCACCCGCACAGAGCCGTCGCTAGGTAGCCCCTCAACTACGCCGATAATATCGTCGTAGCGACTCGTTAGCGGCTCGGCAAGCTCCTTTTCAGAGTAGGCTTCCAACGCCCTGCGAAAGACCTCAGAGCGCGTGATGCCCTTGTTCAAGGCGATTTTATTCACTTTTTCTTTTAGTTGCGGGGATAGGCGAACGCTTCCCATAATATGGCGACCTCCTAACGCTTGATAGTAGCATTGTACCACGTATTAAGAAGTTGTACGACAACTCTTGCCGCGACTCTACCCCTCTTGACAAAATCGCGAACCTGTGGTATAATGTCTACGCAATAAGCAAACATTAAGAGTCCGCCAATTTCGGCGGGCTTTTTTGCGTTTCGAGGGCGAAGGCGTAAAAATAGGCTGTTCAATCGCCTTGACTCGCCCCATCATGCAGGGTATACTATATCCGACTAATCTAATCGGAGATGATTTTAGTCGGATAGGCGAAAACGCTTCGCCCCGACTCTCAAAGAAGGTTCAAGGTATGCTGTCTTTAAGTAAAAAGATAGATTACGCGCTACTCGCCCTCTCCTATCTCGCGCACAAGCCCTACCGCGCCGCGAACACAAAGGAGATTGCGGAGGAGTACGCCCTGCCTGTCGAACTTCTCGCCAAAATTCTCCAAAAACTGGCGAAAGCCGAAATTCTCGTCTCCACATCGGGTCCCACAGGGGGCTACCGCCTTCTGCTCGCTCCCGAAAAAATTAGCGTAGGCGCGATAGTAGACATCATTGAAGGGCGACCCGCCCTCGTTCAGTGTATGCGCTCCGACAGCCATAGTTGCGACCAGATACAGAAATGCACCATTCGCACGCCGCTTATGCGGGTCAATGCGCGAATGTTAGATATGCTAGATGAAATCTCCCTTGCGGAAATCTGCAAGGACGAGACCGAGAGCCATCTTGTCACCATACCGCTTCTAGTACGCTCCTGAGCGTGGGGCGTGACGAAGGAAGGGATTTTCCATAATGTCAAGTTCGAACACAATGCTTGAAGAGTTCGCCGCCAAAGAGTACGAGTACGGCTTCGTCTCCGATATCGAATCGGAGTCGATACCTAAAGGCTTGAGCGAAGACGTTGTACGCCTTATCTCTCAAAAGAAAAATGAGCCAGAGTGGCTCCTGGAGTGGAGACTAAAGGCGTATCGCCACTGGCTTACCATGACCGAACCCGACTGGCACAACGTAGGCTATTCGCCGATAGACTATCAGAATATCATCTACTACTCCGCCCCAAAGCCCAAAGTGCAGCTGAACAGCCTCGACGAGGTAGACCCTGAACTCCTCGCCACCTTCAAGAAGCTGGGCATCTCTGTAGACGAGCAGAAACGGCTTACAGGAGTCGCGGTAGACATGGTGTTCGATAGCGTCTCCGTCGCCACCACGTTCCAGTCGCAACTCGCCGAGCGCGGGATAATCTTCTGCTCCTTCTCCGAGGCGGTGAAGAACCACCCCGAACTGGTGCGCGAGTATCTCGGCTCCGTCGTTCCCGCCTCCGATAACTTCTTCGCCGCGCTGAACTCGGCGGTCTTCTCGGACGGCTCGTTCTGCTACATACCCAAGGGCGTGCGCTGTCCGATGGAACTCTCCACCTACTTCCGTATCAATTCAAAGGATACGGGGCAGTTCGAGCGCACTCTGCTTATCGCCGACGAAGACGCTTACGTCTCCTACCTAGAGGGTTGCACCGCGCCCATGCGCGACGAAAACCAGCTCCACGCGGCGGTAGTCGAACTCATCGCGCTCAAGGGCGCAACCATAAAGTACTCCACCGTGCAGAACTGGTATCCCGGCGATAAAGACGGCAAGGGCGGCATCTACAACTTCGTCACGAAGCGCGGAAAGTGTCTCGGAGACCGTAGCAAAATCAGTTGGACGCAGGTGGAGACAGGCTCCGCGATAACGTGGAAGTACCCCAGTTGCCTCCTTATCGGCGACGACTCTATCGGCGAATTCTACTCCGTAGCGCTCACCAACCACCGCCAACAAGCCGATACAGGCACGAAGATGATTCATATTGGCAAGCGAACGCGAAGCACCATCGTCTCGAAGGGCATTAGCGCGGGGTTCGGGCAGAACACCTATCGCGGGCTAGTGCGCGTGAACCCGGGCGCAGAGGGGGCTCGCAACTACTCGCAGTGCGATTCGCTACTGCTCGGCGACAAGTGCGGGGCGCACACCTTCCCGTATATAGACGTGCGAAACCCCTCCGCTCAGGTAGAGCATGAGGCGACCACCTCGAAGATCGGGGAAGACCAGATTTTCTACTGCAATCAGCGCGGTCTCTCGAACGAGGACGCGGTGAACATGATTGTCAACGGCTTCTGCAAAGAGGTCTTCCGAGAACTTCCGATGGAGTTCGCAGTGGAGGCGCAGAAACTGCTCGGCGTGAGCCTTGAGGGTAGCGTAGGGTAGGTAACCGCGAAAAAGGAGGGGAACGATGATATCGCGAGATTTTTTCGCTACCTGTTCAGACCTGG
The DNA here is from genome assembly GCA_903821495.1 of uncultured Chthonomonas sp. Lineage (GTDB taxonomy): Bacteria > Armatimonadota > Chthonomonadetes > Chthonomonadales > Chthonomonadaceae > CAIJLM01. The sequence goes on from CAIJLM010000352.1 coordinate 12,317, forward strand.
AACGAAATATCAGGGGAGCGGAGAAACGCTTTTCTGTGAAGTATATCCAGGACTACTTCGGTCCTTCCGAGAAGTTACCGCCCACTTACTACTCGGCTCTGGATATTCCTGAACTGGGATTTGCCGATAAACCTGGCGCTTTCATATCACGGTGTTTCCTCGTAACTCTTGCAGATAGAGAATTCAACATACAACCCGTTGATGTAGAGAACAGTGGCTTGTGGTTTAATGTACGCACTACGAATAACTGCTATGCACTCTCATTTCGCCCTGGCGGGTGGCATAACAATAAATACTTCGTAGGCGGGCGTATTGGGCAAGGCATCGAATTTTGTGATGAGCTAAAACCCTTTTGCGATGGCTACATTCGCGCTCTCACGAGAGGATTCAAAAGGATAGTTGACCGGAACGAAGCTTGGTGGCTCGGTCCTGAAGCCATTGAACTCTACAAACAAGGCGTTCCCTGCGTTACAGCGGATGAAGTCAATTACAATCTGCCCTTTGAGTTTCTAACTCCCGGACTACTCTAGGAAAGTGTGCAACAGTTCTAGCCCGCCCATTGTACAAGAGTGGAGTAGATGCTTTCAGGCGCTATTTCGCCACATAATAACGCCCTTTCAAAACGCTTTTGGCGGAGGATGCGCCGCCATTTTGTTTTTTGAAAACGTATAATCTCGCGCCCGTGACTCCCTTTCTCCCGTGTCGAACGGGGGAAAGGGCGGGGATAGGGGGCGGTAGCAGTGCAGAGGGCGTAACAACTATCGCAACCGTTCCATCTACCCCGCGCCATTCAGGGGGATTAAGCGCGAAAGCGATACGCGATTTTTTGAGAGGATTTTCTAAAAGAATGTTAGAGATTAAGAACTTGCAAGCCCGCGTAGACGAGAAAGAGATTCTGCGCGGCATCAACCTCACCGTAAACGCTGGCGAAGTACACGCCATCATGGGACCCAACGGCTCCGGCAAAAGCACGCTCGCAGGAGTATTGGCGGGGCGTAGCGCTTACGACGTAACAGGCGGTTCTGTTACTTTCAACGGGCAAGACCTGCTCGAACTCGCCCCCGAAGAGAGAGCGAGAGAGGGTATTTTTCTTGCGTTTCAGTACCCCGTTGAGATACCCGGCGTGAACAATATGTACTTTCTACGCGCCGCTGTCAATGCGATACGCAAGCACAGGGGCGAACCAGATATGACGGCGGGAGAGTTCACGAAGATGGCGCGGGAGAAGGTCAAACTACTTCAACTCGACCCCTCTCTTCTCAACAGAGCCGTCAATGAGGGCTTCTCTGGCGGCGAAAAAAAGCGCAACGAGATTTTCCAGATGGCGATGCTCGACCCGAAACTCGCGATACTCGACGAAACCGACTCCGGGCTAGACATCGACGCGCTTCAAATCGTCTCGCACGGCGTGAACGCGCTCCGTAGCCCTGACCGCGCCGTTATCGTCGTAACGCACTATCAGCGTCTGCTCAACTACATTGTGCCGGACTTCGTTCACGTTCTTGCGAACGGGCGCATCGTGAAGTCGGGCGGCAAAGAACTCGCCCTCGAACTCGAAGAGAAGGGCTACGGCTGGATTGAGAAAGAACTCGCCGCCACCGCTTAGACCCTGCTCGCGCTTTTTAGATTAACCGCGAAACACGCGAAAATTCGCGAAAAGCAATGCAGAATGCAACCTGCCTCATAACGGCGCGGCAAGCCCTTGAATTTATCGCCGTCTGCTCCCTTTCTCCCGCTTGCGGGGGATAAGGGTTGGGGATAGGGGGACATAACAGGAGACCCTTTTCTAATGGTAGATGTAAGCACAACGTGGCGTTCGCAGTTCGAGGCGCAAGCCTGCGCGAACGCGCCCGAATGGTTGACAAGCCTCCGAGCGAAGGCCTTTGCACGTTTCACCGAACTAGGCTTCCCCACGCGACGCGACGAGGAGTGGCGATTTACGCCCGTATCGCCTATCACCGAGACAATTTTCACCGCTTCTACACAGACAGTTAGCGCGGAAGAGGTCGCTCTAGCGCCCTTCGCGGAGATTGGCGGAACGCGCCTCGTCTTCGTGAACGGCAAGTACGCAGAGTCGCTCTCAGAAGTTCGCGCCTTGCCGAAAGGCGCGATTGTCACCAGCATCGCACAGGGCTTTCGCGAACACGCGGAGACTCTGGAAGCCCACTTTGGCAAGTATGTACAGGGCGAAAATCACGCTTTCGTCGCGCTAAATACCGCGTTCGCGCAGGACGGCGCACTGATTATCATCCCGCGAAACGCCATTGTGGAAGACCCCCTTCACCTGCTCTACCTCACGGTAGCGGGGGATACGCCTACAGTTAGCCACCCGCGCACCCTGATTATCGCAGGAGAGAACGCTCAGGTAACTATTGCAGAGGTCTATTCGGGGATTGGCGAGGGGACGACGTTCACGAACGCCGTCACGGAGATTGTCCTCGCGCCGAACGCCGTCGTAGACCACTATAAGGTTCAGGCGGAGAGCGAAAGCGCCTATCATGTCGGGGTTCAGCAGGTTCAACTGGATAGAAGCGGTAACTTCACATCGCACAATATCGCTATCGGCGGGGCTATCGTCCGCAACGAAGCTAACGCAGTTCTAGCGGCGGAGGGCGGAGAGTGTACGCTCAACGGTCTCTATATCGCGGGGACGGGGCAACTGATAGACAACCATACCGCCATTGACCACGCCATGCCGCACTGCAACAGCCACGAACTCTACAAGGGGATTATCAAGGGTAAGGGGCGCGGAGTCTTCAACGGCAAGATATTCGTGCGAAAAGACGCGCAGAAGACCGACGCAAAGCAGACGAACCAGACCCTGCTTCTCTCGAAAGAGGCGCAGATAAACACGAAGCCTCAATTAGAGATTTTTGCCGACGACGTGAAGTGTACGCACGGCGCGACAGTAGGGCAACTCTCCGAAGAGTCGCTGTTCTACCTGCAGTCGCGAGGAATAGGACTAGAGGAGGCGACAAGCCTACTCACCTACGCCTTCGCCAGCGAAGTTATTGGCAGGGTGAAGATAGAGGCGCTACGAGACCAGATTCACAGCGCCCTGTTCCTGCAACTACCCGCCGCCATACGCCCGGAGGCGTGACCGCTTGGGCGAATGCTGATGTCGGAAGGCTTCCGCGCTCTTTGTAAGGCGGCGGAAACAGAAGCATTACAAGCCTTTCGCCACATACGCGAGGATTTTCGTAATGAGTAGTCAACATAAGCAGAAACTAAAATACGACGTAGCCCGTGTGCGCGAGGACTTCCCGATACTAAAACAACTGGTATATGGGAAAAAGCCTCTCGTCTATCTCGATAACGCGAATACGACGCAGAAGCCCAACGCCGTCATCGACGCGATAAGCGACTACTACACGAGGTACAACTCAAACGTACACCGCGCTTCGCACTACCTCGGCGTGTTGGCTGACCACGCCTACGAAGAGGGGCGGCGCAAGGTTCAGGGCTTCCTGAACGCACGTTATTTTGAGGAGATTGTCTATGTGCGAAACGCGACGGAGGGGATTAACCTCGTCGCGCAGACATGGGGACGAAAGAACATTCAGGCGGGAGACGAGATACTCGTCTCCGCGATGGAACACCATGCGAACATCGTCCCTTGGCAGATGTTGTGTCAAGAAAAAGGGGCGCATCTCCGCGTCATTCCGATAGACGATAACGGCGAAATAGTCCTTGAAGAGTACGCAAAACTGCTCAATCCCCGCGTCAAACTGGTGGGTATCGTGCATATCTCCAACGCTTTAGGCACGATAAATCCCGTTGAGAAGATGATAGAGATGGCTCACGCGCAGGGGATTCCCGTACTGCTGGATGGGGCGCAGTCGGCGTACCATATTCCGGTGGATGTTCAGGATTTGGACTGCGATTTCTTCGTTTTTTCGGGACACAAACTGTATGGACCCACTGGAATCGGCGTTCTCTACGGAAAGCGCGAACTGCTGGAAGAGATGCCCCCTTGGATGGGCGGCGGCGATATGATACTGACCGTCTCCTTTGACGGAACCACCTACAACGAC
>CAIJLM010000353.1 GCA_903821495.1 uncultured Chthonomonas sp.
GCGACGACGAGGAGACCTCTTTTACCCCCGGCGTAGTTCCCACTGCGTCCTCTAGCGACTTCGTGACCTGCGACTCCACCTTGACGGAGTTCGCGCCCGGATAGACGGTGGTTATCATCAGTATAGGTATATCGGCGCGGGGGTTTAACTCTGCGGGGAGAAGCGAGTAGGCGCGTAAGCCCAGCACTCCTATCGCGAGGAGAGCCATGCATATAAGAATGGGGCGAGAAATGGCGAGTCGGGTGAACCACATTTGGCGTTACAGTCGAGCGGGGGAGAGCCGAACACGGGCGACCTGTCCGGGCGAAAGAGTGACGGGAGAGACGAAGCGGAACTGTACGCGGAAGGTGCGTCCATCAGGCTCCGAGGTAGCGGCTATCTGCGAGAGATGCGCCGCGAACGTGCGATTCGGGAGGGTATCCACCTGCACCGTAGCGGGTAGCCCCTCTTTCAGACGAGCGAGGTGACGCGCCGTTACGAGAGCGTCTACCCGTAAGCCTGTAAGGGAAATAATGGTGACGAGCGGCATACCGGGTTGCGCCATCTCTCCGGCTTTGGCGTTTATAGCGGTTGCGACTCCTGCGAACGGGGCGCGAAGCCGCAGGGAATCGGCGCTATCTTGCGCGGTTCGCCAGCCCGATTTAGCCTGTTCCACCCCCGCTTTTGCGGCTTCAACCTCCTGTTTTCCCAATTCGCGGACGCGCTTTTTCGCCTCCTCCGCGAGTTTCAAGCCCTCCTGCGCCTGATTCACTCCCGCCTCCGCCGTCTCAATATCCTTATCGGCGAGCGCGACGCGGTAGGAGGTCTGGGGGTTGGTTCCGCTATCGAGGCGCTTGCGCTGTTCGCGGGCGGAGCTCACATCCGAGGCGGCGGCTTTTTCGCTGGCGATAGCGCCCTGCAAATCGTTGCGCGAGACGCCCCCGACTTTCGCCAACTCCTCCAGGCTTTTGCGCGTGCGAACCGCCTGCTCATAGCCAATTACGGCTTTACGCACGGCTTCGTCGGCGAGGCGTTTTTCGGAGGCGTTGTCGCCCTTGAGAGCGTCCCGCGCAAGTATCGCCTGTTGGCGTTTTATCTCCGCCTGCTGAACGCCGGAACGCGCCGTTGCAATGTCGCCATCCGCTTTCAGGAGCTGCGCTTTCAACCCCTCATTGGCTTTACGCGCCATCGCTATTGCGGAGTTCAGCCCTGCGAAGGCGGTTCGCGCTTGCCCTTGCATCTCGCTGTCATCGAGTTGAATAGCCACCTGCCCCGCAGAGACTGCCTTGCCCTCCGACACATTCACGCTCACTATCCGGGCGGGAAGGCGCGTCGAAAGAGCGGCTTTGTTGTCGGAAACCACGCTTCCGGTGAGGTTCAAGTCCCCTTCGGACTCTTTCAGGTTTTCGGTTGGCGCGGGGGCGGGTTCGATAGCGGGCTGTTGCGCTTGCCTGGGTTTTATCGGCTCCGCTTCGGCGTTACCGACGCGAGGCTTCATCATAAACGCCCCGAATGCAAGCGCGGCGACGAACGCCCCTCCGCCTAGCCAATACTGTGTCCTCATTGATGTCTCTCTTTTTGGGGAAGATTAACCGCGAAATACGCGAAAAAGCGCGAAATAAAATGCACCGTGCAAAGCAATCGGAAAGACAAGGTGTACGCACTGCCCCAACCACCCCATCCCAACCCTCGCCTCTTCACAAGGGGAAGGGCTAAGCGCCGATGGCGGAAGGCTTCCGCACTCCTCAAAGCCTATCAGCGAACGAGAGCAGGTGAGTGACAATCACCTGGATATGTCGTTTTTCATCCACTGCGAATCGACATGACTTCCTGTACCGCTTGCTCTACTGCCC
>CAIJLM010000354.1 GCA_903821495.1 uncultured Chthonomonas sp.
AAGAAGTTTTAGGGTGTAGGCTTCGTTCATTCGCCCCGTCTGTAGGTGTCCGTACACTCTGTCACACAAAAAGAGAGAGGTTTTCGCCCTCTGTTCAAAGCGACGCAGAGAGCGTAAATTACGCCTTCGCAGGGCGCGAAAAATGAGCGTGGCGAGCGTATCGAGGTTTACAGAGCGTCCCCCTGAGCGCAGGTGAGATAAAATAGGTTCGTTGGGGTATCTAATGCGTCGAACCCCGTACTGAATGCAGAGCCGCAACATCTCATCCCATATAACAGGGGGCAGGTGAAAGTGCTGATGTCCGTCTACATGAGACCACTCTAGCCCCGTTTGAGCGAAGCGGTGAAACTGCGCCTCCATCTCCACAAATATCTCGCGTTGCGCGGCTTTAGAAAAAGTATAGCGCAGTCCAGCGCGAAACGGGTCGGCTTCTAGTTTTTGTTGGGCGTTGAGAATGTGCGGAATCGCGTTTGGCGGCAAAACGGCGGTATCTAGGGTAAGCGTAAGATGTAGCCCCACGCCAAGCGCGGGCATCTCCTGCGCCATCGCTACCGCCTCCTCAAAGCCCACTTCGCCTACCATCAGACTCGCGCTTGTGAGAACGCCCTCTTTGTGCGCCTTTTGAATCGCGCTGTTGACAGCGCGAGAGTATCCGAAATCGTCTGCGTTGATAATGAGGAAGGGCTTCATGCCATCCGCTGTCTCCTCTTCTAAACCTGCTCTCCGCTTTTAGCGGGCGTTTTCGGGCGAATAGCGAAGGTGCGTTCGCCATAGACGGGTTCTAAGTGCGCCCTATTATCTCGGTAGTCATCGTCAATAACGAAGGTGAACGCATCGGTGAGCCGACAGAACCTGCGTAGTTCAGCGACCTCTTCAGGGTTTTCAGGAACAAGGCGTAGGGTAAGGGCGACTCTTCTGCCCTCCTCATCAGTAACCATACGGTCTCCAGGGTGCATCCCTTCTACAACGGCTTTCATTATGTTAGAGGCTCCTCTCTACTTATATACGAACTACTACGCAAAAACAGGCGCGAACCTTGCTTAGAATAGAGATATATTGGCTATAGAGGGCGAAAAATCCTCTTAGGGATTTGTGATTTCTCTAGGGGACGCGCCAACTTTAGAGTAGGACGAACAGGGGCTAGACTGTTTTTGCGAGAGGTTTGAAGGTTGCGCTAGAATCAGATTTTGTTATCTTGACGAGGCGTAGAATCTATGGTACAATACACACACTTTACTCGGTGGGAAAAATTTCCTCCGAGTATAAATTTGTGTAATCTCATACGGGGAGATTCCCGAGTGGACAAAGGGAACAGACTGTAAATCTGTGGCGTAACGCTTCGGAGGTTCGAATCCTCCTCTCCCCATGTGAAGCGAGAGCCTGTTCGCCCTCGCTTTTCTCGCCCACATAGCTCACTGGCAGAGCACTTCTTTGGTAAAGAAGAGGTCGTGGGTCCGATTCCCACTGTGGGCTGATTTTCGGTTCACCACAAGAGTTTTAAGGCGCGTTCCCAATAAGGTCGTCGCGTTAGAACCCTTCACTTGCCCGATGTAAACAAAAACTACGCTGTTTCGGGAAGTGCGCTCATTTGGAGGATTGTTTTTAAAATGGGAAAGCAGAAGTTTGCGCGAAGCAAGCCGCACGTAAACATCGGTACGATAGGTCACGTTGACCATGGCAAAACGAGCCTGACAGCGGCTATCACCCGTGTTCTCGCGGAGTACAACGGCTCTAAAGCCCTGAAGTACGATGAAATCGACAGCGCGCCCGAAGAGAAGGCGCGTGGCGTTACGATAAACGTGTACCACGCCGAATACGAGACGGACGCTCGTCACTACGCTCACGTAGACTGCCCCGGTCACGCCGACTATATCAAGAACATGATAACCGGCGCGGCGCAGATGGACGGCGCAATCCTCGTAGTCTCCGCCGCCGATGGTCCCATGCCCCAGACCCGCGAACACATCCTGCTCGCCCGTCAGGTCGGCGTTCCTTATGTCGTCGTGTTCCTAAATAAGTGCGACATGATTGACGACGAAGAGCTACTGGAGTTGGTGGAGATGGAAGTTCAAGAGCTTCTGACGAAGTACGACTTCCCCGGCGACGACATCCCGATAATTCGCGGCTCTGCGACGCAGGCTCTCGCCAGCGAAGACTCTAGCCGCAACGACCCCGCGAACGCGAAGATATGGGCGCTGATGGACGCGGTAGACGCGTACATCCCCGTGCCAATTCGCGAGACGGAGAAGCCGTTCCTGATGCCCGTGGAAGACGTTTTCACGATAACAGGACGCGGTACGGTCGTGACAGGGCGCGTAGAGCGCGGCACTCTAAAAATCAACGAGCAGGTGGAGATAATCGGTCTTCGCCCGACGCGCACCACGACAGCGACCTCTCTGGAGCAGTTCCACAAAATCTGCGACGAGATATTTGGCGGCGACAACGCGGGCGTACTGCTTCGCGGTATCAACCGACTGGATGTAGAGCGCGGTCAGGTAGTTGCGAAACCGGGTTCGATTCTTCCTCACACGAAGTTCCAAGCGGAAATCTATATCCTGACGAAGGAAGAGGGCGGACGACACACTCCGTTCTTCACGGGCTACCGCCCTCAGTTCTACTTCCGCACCACGGACGTGACTGGGCAGTTGCACCTTCCCGATGGCGTAGAGATGGTGATGCCGGGCGATAATATCACGATTACCGCCGAGCTAATCCAACCCATAGCGATGGAAGAGGGACTGCGCTTCGCAGTTCGCGAAGGCGGAAGAACCGTTGGAGCGGGCGTTGTCACAAAAGTCCTAGCTTAGGCGATTTGTAATGAGAGGGGAGGCGCATTCGCCTCCCCTCTCAACCTCCCTATAGAGTTTCCGAGAAGGGCGTTATCTCATGGCAAGCAAAAAAGAGGCGCGAGTTATCGTGATTATGGCGTGTACCGAGTGCAAATCTCGTAACTACACCACCACGAAAAACCGCCAAAAACAACAAGCTCGACTTGAATTGAAGAAATACTGCCCCCGATGCCGAAGTCATCACTCCCATCGTGAAGACAAGTAGGTCGGGGCGAGTAGGGTCATGCGGGAGGGCTTAACCCCCTCTGCAAAGACCTTTGAATGTAGGGGCATAGCTCAGCTGGTAGAGCGGCGGTCTCCAAAACCGTAGGCCGGGAGTTCGAGCCTCTCTGCCCCTGCTCTTAACCTCTTCTTAAAACAGGCATTGGGAGAGGTTCAGAAAGTAGGTTTTCTGATAATGGCGATAGAACAGAAGAAGGGCGCAAAGACGGACATAGCCCCTGCCGATGCCAAGCTAGAGGCGCGCTCCGCGTTCTTGAGCGAAACACTGGCGGAACTAAAAAAGACGACTTGGCCCACAAAACAAGAGGCGAATCGACTCACGGGGGTCGTTTTGGGGGTTATCGTATCCGTCGCCCTCTTTATGGGCGTGTTAGATGCGTTCTTGTCCTTCATTGTACACAAGTTCAGCCTCATCAAATAGCGACTACTCTTTCAGACGCGCTCCCCCTCCTTAGAGGAACGGACGCGCCTGTACTGTCTGTAGTCCCGAACCCTTATTAAGAGGCGGAGGAAAGATGCAACGGCACTGGTACGCAATCCATACCTACTCAGGGCATGAGAATAAGGTGATGACCAATATTCTTCGTCGCGCTGAGTCCATGGGATTACGAGATAAAGTCTTTCGTATTCTCGTCCCTACCGAGTCCGAAGTACGCACTCGGGCGGGCAAAAAAACAGAAGTGAAGCGCAAGGTCTATCCCGGCTACGTTCTGATAGAGATGGTATACGACGACTCTACGTGGTATCTCATCAAATCTACCACAGGCGTTATCGGTTTCATTGGGGCGAGCAACAAGCCTATCCCTCTCTCTGAGCGGGAAGTGCAAGATATACTCTCCTCTATGGATGATACCGCGCCCACTCCTGTTGTGAAGTATGAGAAGGGCGAAGTCATTCGCGTGACATCGGGTCCCTTCACCGAGTTCTCCGGTAAGATAGAAGAGGTAAACGCCGACAAGGAAAAACTCAAGGTCTTCATCTCTATCTTTGGGCGCGACACGCCCGTCGAACTCGATTTCGGTCAGGTTGAAAAAGTCATCTAACGATGACGCTAACCCTAGTTCACTGTTCGTATTGAAAAGAGGATTGTTATGGCGAAGAAGATAACCGCCGTTATTAAGTTGCAAATCAATGCGGGAAAAGCGACCCCTGCGCCCCCCATTGGCTCTACGTTGGGCCCCTACGGCATCAACATGATGGAGTTCATCAAGAGCTACAACGAAAAAACGGCTTCCATGATTGGGAGCGTTGTTCCCGTCGAAATCACTATTTATGAAGACCGCTCGTTCGTCTTTATTACTAAGACCCCGCCCGCCGCAGACCTTATCAAGAAGGCTCTTGAGGTTAAGGCTGGCTCCGCTCGCCCTAACCGCGACAAGATAGGCGTTTTAACTCGCGAACAACTCCATGAGATTGCGACCATGAAGTTGCCCGATATGAACGCGAACGACTTGGACGCGGCGATGAAAACCATTGAGGGAACGGCGCGTTCGATGGGTGTTACCATCGCTGATTAGTTTTGCTTAACGCGGAATGCGCGGCGATGTAAGAGAGGGGTAGGACGGTGCTTTTACCACCTACAGCGAAATTTCTCGTACTCACTTTTCTGGGGGCGCTCTGGCTCCTCCAGTTTCGCCGTGTCAGCCGCCTCGCGGGGAACGTTCCCTACCACCTTGCCTCCTACGAACGCGATAAGCGCAAAGCCCGTTTCTACTACCACTCTATGTGGCTCTGTATTGGGGTCTCTGCGCTCAGTTTTCTCGCGTTAGAGGCGCTGGCGAGCGTCATGTTCGACACCTCGCAGCAGAGAGAGTGGATTTTGAGCGTTCTACGCGGCTTGGGACTCTGGGGGCTTGCCACCGTCGCCATGATTTGGAGTCAGGTGGGAATTCGCGCTAGCGAACCCAACTCCGACGGTCAATCTCTCCTCCCTTCCCCCTTCAAAAACCGCGACGAAGAGTCGTAAACCTCTCTGCATAGAGAGAACAGTAGCGTGGAAGGAGAACCTCGTTCTCCGCTACACCACAGGAGATTAGAATGTCTGATATTACCAACGAAGAGACCCCCGTAAAAACGTCTCTCTCCACCGCCGCTCGTCGCCAAGCCAAAAAGGGACGCGCCAAACATAGCAAACGCTTCCTCAGCGCCGCGAAGTCCGCCCCGAATGAGATTTTTCTCGTTTCGGCGGGAATTGCAAAAGTGAAGGCGCTGGCGACCGCTAAGTTCGATGAGACCATTGATGTCGCCATAAACCTCGGCGTTGACCCCCGACACGGCGACCAGATGGTGCGTGGAACGGTAAACCTTCCTTTTGGAACGGGTAAATCCCGCTCCGTATGGGTATTTGCACGCGGAGAGAGAGCCGAAGCCGCTATCGCCGCTGGCGCTGATGTGGTTGGAGCGGAAGACCTGCTAGAGCGTATTCAGAAAGAGGGCGGAGCGAGTTGCGATATTCTCGTCGCCGCGCCCGATATGATGCCGCTGGTAGGGCGACTGGGACCTATCCTAAAACAGAAGATGCCCAACCCTAAAGCCGGAACCGTCTCCCCGAACGTGGGACAGGTAGTGCGCGACATTAAAGGCGCAACCCGCGCCGAATACCGCGTAGACAGAAACGGTATCATTCACTCCGCCATTGGCAAAGCGAGTTTCCCCGTCGAGAACATTGAGAAGAACTTCGCCGTTCTTATTAACGCCCTCGTGAAAGCGCGTCCTTCCGCGGCGAAAGGGAAGTACATCAAAAAAGCCTCTATCAGTTCGAGCATGGGGCCCAGCGTCACACTCGATACGCTTGACGTTCAAAGAGTTTCCGAAACCGTATAGCCTCCCCGATAGTCACATTCCGCGGAGCCTTGGGGAGTTTTCTCCTCAAGGCTTCTTTGTCTTTTTTTGGTCATTTTTTTCGTATAGGAGCGAAACCATGAGCCGACTTATCAGCATCGTCTACAAGCCCGAAAGCGCTACGCCAAACGCCGAAGGCTACACCCGCATCCCCCTCGAAACCGCGAAACTCGTCGCCGGACACGGCATTGAGGGCGACACTAAGGGCGGAGGGGCGACTCGCCACGTGAACATCATGTCGCGAGAGACTATGAACGCGCTTGGAACGGAGGGCTTTCAGATTCAGCCCGGTCAGTTAGGGGAGCAACTCATTGTAGAGGGGCTAGATGTGAACACGCTACTCTCAGGCGCTCGTCTTCAAATCGGGGAGGAAGCCATTATTGAGATAGTAGAGCCGCGAACCGGGTGCGGGAAATTTGAACGCTATCAGGAAAAACAGCGGCAAGAGGCGAGCGGGCGCTTGGGAGTGATAGGGAAGGTGGTCGTAAGCGGAGCGATTGCGCTAGGGGATGTTATCTGTTTGGCGAATTAGGCGAAGGGCGACTCTAACCTCAAAAAGGATTCTGTGAAAGACGCTGTAAAGCGCTAGGCGAGCGTGAG
>CAIJLM010000355.1 GCA_903821495.1 uncultured Chthonomonas sp.
AACATGGGATTATAGGGGCATTATACACTTTTTGCTGTGAGGGCGCAAGCGGGTAATTTATCACTCTTTTGGAATTTTCACACAACCTCGCCCCGCCTCTCCATCGCAGAGGAGAGGCTCCTTTGCGGTATGAGATTTGAGGGGCTACGCGCGCTGTTCCAAGCGAGGGGCTTGTGTGCATTTTTTCGGGTTACAACTTCCTTTTTGAGCCGCTATCACGGTATAATAGGCGTGTTATGAATCTCTCCCTACACTTGCACTGGTTCGCAAGCCGTTTTGATGGAGAGACATAGAAACCAGCAGATGACATCCGATTCCAGCCACAGTACGCACGGTCATCGCGGCGACGCGAAAGACGCGGACTCGTTCTGGCAGGACTACCCCTTAACGCTCTCTCTCTAAGCGCGCGGACGGGTTCTCCTGCTCGTCCCGACTCTCCTCGCTTTTCCTTCCATGATGACCTTTTCTGTTCGATGACGCACGAAATACGAGCGTGGTCTTTTTTGCCATGCCTGTACCCTAAGACTTCGTCGCTGTCCGTTAGAGAGAAAACGTCATGCTACCTCGTTCTCTACGGCGTCGCTACCTGTCGAGCCGACTCTATCTCTTCTTGAGCCTCTTGGGGCCCGGTATTATCGCCGCCAACGCCGATAACGATGCTAGCGGCATCTTCGGTTACTCACTGGCAGGCGCTCAGTATCGTTACGCCATGCTCTGGGTGTTGGCTCTCTCCACCATCGCGCTGGGAGTAGCGCAGGAGATGTGCGCCCGCATGGGAGCCGTAACGGGCAAGGGGCTTGCCGACCTCATTCGGGAGGAGTACGGCGTAAAAGTCACCTTTGTCGCTATGTGCGCCCTCCTCGTCGCCAACTTCGCCACCACCGTCTCCGAATTTGCAGGGATACTCGCCGCCACTCAGATATTCTGGGGGGCTACCGCCCGATTCGTGGTGTTGCCTGTTGTGGCTGTGTTGATATGGGCGCTTGTGACGCGGGGAACCTATAAACGCCTTGAGCGGATACTTTTAGGGGCGAGCCTCGTCTACCTCCTCTATATAGTAAGCGCTTTTCTCGCGCATCCCAACTGGGGCGAGGTGTTCAAGGAGACGATACTGCCCGATTTCAAATCCGTCTCCCCTATTAAAGACTACGTGTTTATGATAATCAACGTTGTGGGGACGACTATCACCCCTTGGGGGCAGTTCTATATTCAGTCCTCGGTGCGCGATAAGGGGGTGAAGGCGAGCGAGTATAGAGCGACGCGAATAGATGTGCTGTTCGGGGCGTTCTTCACAAACTTCGTGGCGTTCTTCATAGTGGTCTGTTGCGGGGCGACTCTCTTCGCGGCGGGAATACATAATGTGAGCGATGCGGGGCAGGTGGCGAAAGCCCTCGCTCCGCTGGCGGGCAAGACCGCCACCATTCTCTTTGCGATAGGGCTATTCAACGCCTCCTGCTTCGGGGCTATCGCCGTGCCGCTCTCTACCGCCTACGCGGTGACGGAGGCGTTAGGGTGGGAATCGGCTTAAGGGCGGCGCACGCGAGACGCCTCCCTCTTCATAGGGACTTTCACGTTTCTCATCTTCTCTTCTCTGATTTTGGTCATGCTCTTCCCCAAGAATTTGACCGCGCTGATACTCCTGCCGAACGTCGTGGGGGCGGTGCTGTTGCCCATAATTCTTGTGCTAATGCTACGCCTTGTAAACAACAAAAGGCTCATGGGGGAGTATACCAACAGCCGAACCTACAACGCTATCGCGTGGGCGACGACGGTCATCCTTATCTCCCTCTCGGTGATACTGTTGGTCACGTCTATAACGACATTCGGTCGTTAGGGGACAGTAATGAGATAGGGGGCGTTTCAAAAGAGACTCTAGCGACCTTAAACGCCCTTATAAAAAGACTTTAACTATTTGAAAATTCACCCTTGACTTTGGGGAATGTCAAGTGTATAATACGAAGGCTTCCGAACAGAGACCTCCCGAAACGGAGACGACGAAAACGAAGCGACGGCGAGAGACCCCCAACGTAGGGCTTTCGTCGAGATAAGATCTTTCAGAGTCGCGAATGAGGTAATTGGCGAGACTTGAAAAAGTCTCGAAAAGAGTATTCATGAGCGCGTACTAATATCCAGAGCTTTACGCTTTAATAAAGTAAGTTTGGTTCAAATGAGCTTGTGTTCACATTGTTAGTTTTTCGTATCACCTTCGGGTGGTATTGAATATAAAGACTCTTCTTATGGAGAGTTTGATCCTGGCTCAGGACGAACGCTTGCGACGTGCCTAAGAAATGCAAGTCGAGCGGGGGTAGCAATACCCTAGCGGCGAACGGTCGCGTAACACGTAGGCAACCT
>CAIJLM010000356.1 GCA_903821495.1 uncultured Chthonomonas sp.
ACGGTAGACTAGAGAGGACATCAGGCGCTCCTTGAGGCGGTTTGTTTTAGCGACTTAACTCTACCTCACAAGTTGCCTGATGTCGTAACACGTAGTTTGTCTACATACTTTTACCGGAAACTAAAGTTTGGATGAACTTGTAGAAATCGCCGCCTGCTTGCATATACAAAATGGGGGTTCAGGTGACTCTATCCGTGAGGCTAAATGGTCAGACATTAACAGTGGCAAAGCATTTGAAACGAGATTTAAGGAATTGACTCAAAGTCCTGGACTCAAAGGCGAAAAGTGGGGTGAAGCCCTCGCAAACCACCTTCTTAAAAACCCCTACCATCGTCCCCCCCTCGACTTGCCTGAAGAACAAAGATACCGCCCGTTTTATCAAGTGCTTGAAATGGTCATACTGCTATACCCGCATAACATCAATTACGAACATCACAAAAAAACAAGCACATTCGACTCTGACTTTAATCTCAAGAAGCGCGAGGGGGTAGATATGGGCATAGGTTAAGGTAAGGGCGACACAGTGAACGCACTGACTCGTGATTTCCTGTAGATAGGTGTATAATAGTTTCACAGGAACTCGCGATGAAAGGGGGTTGCGCCTTATGTCCGAAGCGTCGGTACTGCGCTTTCGCGCCCAACAGATATATCAGCGTTTAAGCGAACCGATTTTGGAGTCGGAGTCGCGCCTGCTCATTGCGGATGCGCTGATAGAGTCCGCCGAAAACGAGACAGGCATGACCTGCGTCCCCGTCGCCCCTGACGACAACCTCCTCTCCGGGGCGCACGCCGTTCTTGACCGCGACAAAGAGATAATATGGTACGCCGCGACGCTCACGCCGGAGCGTAGGCGGCTTATTCTCGCCCACGAGTTCGCGCACTACTGGCTACACCCCGACCTCTCCACCGACCTCTGCCTTACCGAAGAGACCCTCGAAGCCATCCTCGAAAACGGACAGAGCGCCGTAGGCTATAGCCCAACCGAACGCCGTGAACGCGAGGCGAACCAGTTCGCGTATGAACTGCTGTTGCCGTCGCCCACTCTGCGAGAGCTGATAGCGCAGGGTTGGAGCGCTAGCGCGATAGCGAAACAGGCGGGGCTACCGCAGTCTATCGTCAGCCTGCAACTCCTCCACTCCGTTTTGCTACCCGCGCCGCCGCCTAGCGAACTCAGCAGAGAGGGAGTCGAAACAAAGTCCGCAAAGTTCCCCCTCGATGCAAGCCAACAACGCGCCGCCGAAAGCGTAGAGTGTCCCCTGCTAGTGGAGGCGGGACCCGGAACGGGCAAGACGCGCACTCTCACCTCGCGCCTGCAACACCTGCTAACAGAACGCGCCATCCCTCCGGAGAACATCCTCGCTCTCACCTTCTCGAACAAAGCGGCGGAAGAGATGCGCGTCCGCCTGAGAAGCGCGGTAGGACTCCCCGCCGAGCGCGTCTGGATTGGCACGTTTCACTCGTTCGGAATGGAACTCCTCAAAAAAGAGGGGCGAAACATCGGGCTACCCCTCCAACCCCAACTCGTGGAACTCGCCGACGCGATACTGCTCCTAGAGCGCAACCTTGACCGCCTCTCGCTCAAGGAGTACCGCTACCTGCATCAGCCGACTCTCCCTTTCCCCGATATTCTGCGCTGTATCTCGCGGGCGAAGGACGAACTCCAAACCCCGCAAGACTACCTCCTCTCCGCGCAACGCCACCTCGCCAACGCGACCACCCCCGAAGAGGAGATTGCTGCGCGAAAATCGCTAGAGACGGCGGAGTTCTATCGCGTCTACCAAGAGATTTTGGCGGAGGAGGGCTTGCTGGATTTTGGCGACCTTATTATGCGCTCTGTGGAGCTACTAGATACCTGCCCGGAGGTTCGGGAGCGATGGCGGAGGCAGTACCCGCACATTCTCGCCGACGAGTACCAAGACATTAATCGGGCGAGCGCTCAACTGCTTCGGCGATTAGCAGGGGAGGGGCGCGGTTTCTGGGCGGTAGGCGACGTGCGCCAAGCCATCTACCGTTTTCGGGGGGCTTCCCCCGCCAACATCCAACAGTTTGAGCGTGACTTTCCCGGCGGTCAGCGGCTTCGCCTTGACGTAAACTACCGCTCAACGGAGAGCCTTGTCGACCTCTTTGGCGGCGTAGCGACGCAGATGGCGGAGGAGGGGCGAGAGGAGACTCGCTGGGCGGCGCAACGCGGAACTCAGAGCGCCCCCGCAGTAACTCTCGCTATCGCAGACGACGAGCGGGCGCAAGCCGATAACCTTGTAGAGCGGATTCAGCAGTGGAGAGAGCGAGGCGTAGGCTACCGCGAACAGGCGATACTCTGCCGAACCAACCGTAGCGCAAGCGACCTCGCGCAGTCTCTGGAAGAGCGCGGCGTGCCTGTCTTGCACACCGGAGGGCTGTTCGAGCGTCCCGAAATCAAAGATTTGCTTGCGCTACTCTCCTTTGTCGGAGAGCCGCACGGCTCCGCGCTCCACCGAGTGGGGCGGTTCCCTGAGTACGCCGTTCCACAAGGTGACGTAAAGGCGATTCTCCGTTACGCTCAAAAGGAGGGGAAGGCGTTTCCCTTTGCGCTAGAGGAAGCCCTCGGCGCTTGCGAACTCTCGGAGGCGGGACGGCAGGGGCTTGCGAAACTATGGGCGCACATCGAACCTCTGCTGTTTCAAAAGAGCGCATGGCTTTTCTGGACGCGCTACCTGTTCGAGACGAGCGGCTACCTGACTCCCCTTCTCGCCGACAAAGCCTTCATTACGCAAAAAAGACTGCTTGCGCTCTATCAACTACTCGATTTCGCCCGAAACCTCACGCGAAAACTGCCGCAGGAGAGTCGCTCTCCCTACGCCGATTTTCTTAGATACCTACGCTACCTTATTCAAATCGGGGAGGAGCGCTCTATACCGACAGCGGCGGATATAGAAGCCCTTGACGGCGTGCGCCTGATGACGATGCACACCTCGAAGGGGCTAGAGTTTCCGATTGTCTACCTGCCCAACCTCATACAGGGGCAGTTCCCTCCCCAGAAGCGCGGCGGCATGGCGAAACTCCCCCCTATGGTAAATGCAAGCGGCGAGAGTGTAGGGGACGACGAGGATGGCGACAAGTGCCTCTTCTTTGTGGCGCTCTCTCGCGCAAGAGACCATCTCTACCTCTCCTATCCCGCCGAACGGCATGGTAAGCCCACACAACCCGCGCCCCTTCTACAAGGCATTGCGCCGCTTCTCCAACAGGTTGAGGCGGAGCGTGTGACGTGGAGAAGCCTTACACCCGAAGCGCCTAACGCAGAACTCAGCCCCGCGCCTCTGTCAGGGGCGAAGCCTGACCTCTCTCTCTACGCGCTAGAGCAGTATCAGTCCTGCCCGCGCCGCTACTACTATCAGCGGGTTCTCCAGATGCCCGCCTCCTACGAAATGACTCCCTATCGCGCCTATCAGGAGAGCCTTACCGAGGTTGGGAAGTGGATGAAGCAGGAGGAGAGTCTTCCTGACTTCCCTGCCGCAATGGAGCGTTGGGAGGCGTTGTGGAGAGAGAAGAGCGCTCTTGAAGAGCATCCGCAACTACCCGCTTATCGGGAGGAGGCGACGCTCTATCTTGCGGGGATACATCAGTTTCTGAACGAGCCGCAAGCGCGAACCTACGCGCAGGAGTTTACGGCGGAGCTAGAGCATGGGCGCATTCGCGTCTTTTGCGAGGATGTTCGGCGAACGGGAAATACCATTCGCCTGATGAAACAGAAGCGCAGTCAGCCGGGTGACGAAGACCACCGCGCCCCGGAACTCGCCCTTCTGCGCCGCGCCGCTCAGATTCAGTACCCCGACAAAAAAATCGAGGTGAGCCTTATCTATCCCTCTGCGAATGCGGAGACGCTGGTTCCTGAAAAGTCGCGCTTCGAGGTAAAGCGCATCGAAAAATACGACGACGCTTTGCTGGAGCTACGAGCGGGTAACTACGCGCCCAACCCCGACGACCGAGTATGTCCGCGTTGCCCCTTCTACTTCATCTGTCCCTCGTGACGCGCAAGCAGGTAAGTTTGCTATAGGGAATCTTCTTTGATATGGCAATAATGGTAAGAACAGCATGCAAAGTCAGGCGAGAAAACCCTAATGAGTCACCCCTCCCCAAGCGGGGCGTTAATAATAACCGAAACCCCCGAACAGGCAATCAAAACCGCTCTACTAGAGCAAGGTTGGCTTGTAGAGGAGGCGAATAACCCTGCCCAAGCGCAAGCCGCCCTCACATCGGGCAAGCGCCCTATCGTCTTGATAGATGTCGCCTTTTACTATAAAAGGGGGAGCGAGGTCTCTGCGCTTCGCGCCGCCATGAGTCCACAAACTCCCTATTTTATCGCTCTCTCCGACTCTTATGAGGAGGATGTGGACGAAGCGGAGGATGTGTACGCAAGAGGTAGCGCCCTCTCCGGTCTTGTGCGCCGCGTACAGAGAGGGTTTCGCCATCTCGCGACTCTCGATTTCGCTCAGAGGGCGCAAAACCTACTGCTTGAGAAACAGCGCGAAATGGAGGATAACGAGGAGTATGTGCAGGAGGTAACGAAGCAACTCGTTGAAATGACCGCGCAACTACAGGGCGAAATGTTGTGCAATCAAGCCCACGAAGCGGAACGCATTAACATGGCGAAGATAGATACCATTTTGCAAGCGACAGGAACGCTCCGCCATAAGATATTCAATCCGCTTTTCGCTATTCAAGCCAACACAGAGGGCGCTCTTAGGTACTTGAACTTCTGGCTAGAGAGCGGAGTGACCGAAGTCGCGCCCATCATTGAGAAGTTGGACTGTGCGCTGGAGGGTTCGAGTAGGATTCATAGCGTGGTGGATGCGTTCTCCAAACTCGTTGTTCCTACCACGCAAGACTACCTTCCGGGTATGCAGATGCTCGCCTTAGATGACGAACTGGAAGAGGCGAATAGACTCATCGCCTAATCCCGCGCAAAACTCGCTAGAATCGAGGCGTAGTTCTCCGCCACCGCTTTGCGCCGCACTTTGAGAGTGGGGGTCAGTTCGCCCGCTTCGATGCTGAACGGCTTGGGGAGGAGACGAAATCGCTTTATTCGCTCGTAGTCGGGGAGAGTCGCGTTTACCTTATCTATCTCCGCCTTCACAATTTTCTGAACCTCGGCGTTCTCCACCAACTCCTCGCTCTTGCCCGCCACGCCGTTCTGCTTCGCCCACCCCAGCAACACATCAAACGCCGGAACAATCAACGCGCTCACGGTGGACTGTCTGTCTCCAAAAAGCACCGCCTCGCCAATCCACTCGCTGTGCTTGAGTTCCGCCTCGATGGGCTGTGGCGCGACCTTTTTGCCGTTGCTCAACACGAGTAGGTCTTTCTTGCGGTCTGTGATTTTCAGATAGCCGTCGGCGGAGATCTCCCCAATGTCGCCCGTATGAAACCACCCCTCTGCGTTGATAGCCTCCGCCGTTGTCTCAGAGTGGCGAAAATAGCCCTTCATGCGTCCCTGTCCGCGCATCAAAATCTCGCCATCCTCTGCGATTTTCACCTCGACCTGTGGTAGAAGAGTCCCTACGGTTCCTACGCGCTCCCTGCCCGGACGGTTGATAGCGATAATGCTCGTCTCTGATAGCCCGTAGCCTTCCAAGAGTTCAATACCGATACTCAGGAAAAAGGCGAGGGCTTTTGTGTCTAGCGGCGCGCCCCCCGAAACGCAGTAGCGAAGCCGTCCGCCTGTGGTCTTTTCGCGGATTTTCGAGAGAATCAGCTTATCAGCGAGCGCGTGTTGTAGGCGCAGAATCGGGTTAATGAACCTACCCTCTCGTAGCCTCTCGGAATACGCCATAGCGACCTTTAGCCCCCACTCGATTCTCTTGCGCTTATCAGGCTCCTGCTTCATCAAGCCCTCGTGCGCTTTGGAGTAGATACTCTCCCATAGTCGCGGAACGCAGAGCATGAGGGTGGGGCGCACCGCCGTCTGTATCTCTTCGGTGAGCGCGGATAGCCCCAGTGAGTAGACGGTGCAGGCTCCGGCGCGTAGCGCGATGTAGTAGCCCATGCGCTCGGTAATGTGCGATAGGGGCAGAAATGAGAGAAAAACATCTCCCGCCCCCACATCCGCAACACGATGCTCCACCACTGCGTCGGGGGTCTGTAGCAGGTTCAAATGGGTGAGCATAGCGCCCTTTGGTTCGCCCGTCGTGCCGGAGGTGTAGATAAGAGTCGCCACGTCGTCGGGAGAGACGGCGGCGGCGAGCGCTTCCAACTCCGCGTCGGACTTGCCAGAGGGTTGAAATAGCGAAGCGAAGTCTATCGCCTCTTGCCCATTTGCGAGAGCGCTGTCTAGCGTGATGACAAACTCAAGTTTTGGGGTCTCCGTCCGGAACTCGCCGACCTTCGCCAGCAGTTTTTTGTCTGCGACAATAATCGCCCGCGCCTCCGAATCGCGAATAATAAACCCCGCCTGCGCCGCCGGAAGCGTGGTGTAGGGCGCGACGATAACTAGCCCCAGTAGGTGAGAGGCGAGGTCTACCAGCGCCCACTCTTCGCGGTTTTCGGAGAGAAGCGCTATCGTTTCACCCCTCCTGAGTCCCAGCGCGTCCAGCCCTCGCGCAAGGTCTTTCACCTTTTGCGCGGTATCGTCATAGGTCAGGTAGGCGTATTCGCTGTTCTTATTCGGGCGCGCCCCGAAAGCGGGGCTACCTCCGCAACGCGCCGCCGTCTCCTGAAACATACGGTATAGAGTGCGATTCGACATAGTCTCTCGTGGCTCCTCGAAATCTTGTTAGGGATAGTGTATCACGCAATAGGGGTAAAAAGAAATAGGGCGTGTAGTTGTAAGAGTTCGCTCTTTTGGGAATGAACCGCGAAACACGCGAAATACGCGAAAAAATGCACACAAGCCCCAAACTTGGAACCATTCGCACAGGTTTCTAATCTCAAACCTCACCCCGCCTCTCCTTTGCGAAGGAGAGGCGGGGTGAGGTTATGTGAAGAGCCGCAGATGTGAACTCGTAACCCAATTCGGGGAGAAAGACCTGTCTGCAAGGCGGGCAGGTCTAGTATTTTGCCTAATTGGCTGGGGCGAGGGGTGGCTCCAATGGGTTCTGTTGGGCGTTTACAAAACGCTAACGTTCAGATTAACAGACCAATAGGAGTATCGAAAAACAGTTAAACGACTTTTCACAAAACGATAACACCCTCATAATGAACACGCTCCATAATTCGGGTTGTGGTGAACTAGAAAGGTTTACTATAGCCATTTTAGTCTATTCACACAGATTTTTACGAAAAGGAGCCAACGCTAATGAATTTCCGAAGCAAGAAGAGCGGTTTCACGCTTATCGAACTTCTCGTCGTTATCGCAATTATTGCGATTCTGGCGGCGATTCTCTTCCCTGTTTTCGCGCAAGCCCGCGAAAAAGCGCGCGGTATCTCCTGCCTCAGCAATATGAAGCAGATGGGAACCGCGATGTATATGTACGCTCAAGACTACGATGAGCAGATGTTCCCCTACCGCGTGGTAGACCGCCCGAACCACAACACCATCAATCCGTTCGCTGGCGACCCTAACGTATGCGGCGATGCCCGCGACCGCATCTTCTGGAACCAACTGCTCTACCCCTATGTCAAGAACTGGGACATCTACAAGTGCCAGTCTCGCACGAACTCATGGGTCAATATCAACCCCAACGGTCTCGCTACCGGCGACTGCTCCTATGGAGGTCAGAACTCCTATGGCGTGAACAAATACGCCTTCCAGCCGGATAACGGCGCGTTCGGCATTAAGTTCGCGGCAATGGCGGCTCCCGCCAATCTGTTCATCATCATGGACAGCACCTATTACGACCTCTTGCCTAAGTACACCGATGACAGCGGCGTTCAGGTTATCTCCGGTCAACTTGCCGGCGACTCTTATGGCTTTCGCCCCTCCACCGCCAACGGCTACCTTCCCTACTGGACTCAGATAGCCAACGGCGAATACGCCGCTCCCGAACCCGTTGGAGCCGCGATGACCGCTTTCCAGAATCACGCGAAAACTCGCCATTCGGGTATTATAAACGCAACGCTTGCCGATGGACACGCAAAAGCCATGCCCTACGACAAACTTATCAACGACCTGAAGAGCAACCCCACCGCCAGCCTGTGGGATCCGTATCAGGCGGGCATGGTTCCCTAACACGGCGCCTTCTACGCATGGTTGCAGTTTTGCGCCCGGACGGAAAGCCTGCTTTCTGTCCGGGATTTGATTAATCGTCTTTTATTTTGGAGAACACAAAATGCGTACTCGTCTCGCTCTTTTCGCGCTTGCCAGCCTTGCCCTTATCCCAGCCTCGCCCCTCATCGCGCAACCCCCTGCAAAAACCTACACTTTGCATAACGGCTGGAAGGCGACTCCTGCGGGGAAACTCCACAAGGTCTTTCAGATGCCTATCGGGGTGGCGCTCTCGCCAGACGGAAAGACGCTCGCCTTCGCCTGCGCGGGGTATGGAAAGCACGGGCTTGCGCTACTAGATACGCAGACAGGCGCGGTGGCTCAGACGCTCCCCGTCGAATCGGCGTGGAACGGCGTGGCGTGGTCTCCCGATGGCGCTACGCTCTATCTCTCCGGCGGCGGACTGCCTCAAATTCACGTCTTCACGAAGCAGGAGAGCGGTAGGTTTGCGGCGGGGAGCGCCATCGCTATTCCCGACCTGTTTCACGAGCCGAAAAAGGGGCGGGGGCAGTCCTATCTCTCCGGTTTGGCGATAAGCGGAGACGGAAGCGTTCTCTACGCGGGGAACCTTGCGACGGATACGGTCTACGCGATAAGCCTACCCTCTGGCGAAATCAAAACGCAACGCAGACTAGACTACAACGCGCACCCCTACTGCCTCCGCCTCTCGCCCGACGGTCAGAGCCTCTACGTGACGCAGGGCGCTTTGGCGAGCGTCGCCGTTCTCAACACAAGCGACCTCTCTTCTATTAAGACGCTGGACACCGATAGACACCCGAACGACGCGCTTCTCGCTCCCGACGGGCGGCTTTTTGTCTCCTGTTCCAATAGCGACTGCGTGGATGTGATAGACCCCGCCTCCGGGCTACTACGAGAGCGGATTCGTATGACGCTCACGCCCCGCGCCCCTGCGGGAGCCTCCCCGCAAGCATTGGCGCTCTCTCCCGACGGAGCCGTCCTCTACGTTGCAAACTCCGACAATAACGATGTCGCGGTGGTGGATGTCTCCGAACCCGTTCACAGTCGCGTACTCGGCTTTATCCCGACAGGCTGGTATCCCACAAGCGTCGCGGTGTCGCCGGACGGCAAAAGGCTGTTTTTAGCGATGGGCAAGGGATTGGGAATCGGCTCGAACTCGCCCAAGAACTTCCCAAAGGAGAGGGTGCGCTCTAAGAGAGATTATGTCTACGCGCCTTCGCTCTTGCAGGGGTATATCGGCGTTTTGCCCGCGCCTAGCGCCGCGCAACTCGCCGCCTACACGCGTCAGGTCGTCGCCAACTCGCCCTATCAGGACGCTCTCCTCGAAACGCCCGCGAAAGCCCCTGCGCGAGGAGCCAACCCGATACCCTCTCGCGTCGGCGACCCGTCGCCTATCAAACACGTTCTCTATATTATTCGCGAAAACCGCACGTATGACCAGGTTCTGGGCGACCTCAAGAAGAGCGGGAAGCCCTACGGCAATGGCGACCCCGACCTCACCCTCTTCGGCGAAAAAGTCACCCCGAATATGCACGAGTTGGCGCGGCAGTTTGTTCTGCTAGACAATATCTACTGTAGTGGCGACGTTTCGGGGAGCGGACACCCTTGGAGCACCGCCGCTTATGAGACGGATATAGGGCAGAGGGCGTGGCAGTTGTCCTACTCCGATAGGGCGGACTGGCCCCTTACGGACAGAGATTTGTTTCCTCCTGTGGGGCGTATCTGGGATATATGCGAACTCAAAGGGATTTCGTGGGTTTCGTACTACTACACGTGGACAACGACCAACACCCACCGTAATATGCCCGTTGTGTGGGAGAAGAACCTGAACAAACTGCGCGACTATGAGGTGGCTGACCTCTTCATAAACGACCTGAAAAAGTACGAACGCGCCAACAGTATGCCGCGCTTTATGATTATGTCGCTACGCGAAGACCATACACACGGAACCAGCGCGGACGCATTTACGCCTACCGCCTGCGTCGCCTCGAACGATTTGGGGTTGGGGAAGATTGTGGAGGCGTGTTCTAAAAGCAAGTACTGGAGGGAGATGGCGATTTTCGTGATTGAGGACGACGCGCAAGACGGGGCTGACCACGTTGAGGCGCACCGCACGGAGGCGCTCGTCATCTCGCCGTACACGCGCACCGGGAAAATTGACAGCGCGTTCTACACGACGGTCTCTATGTTACGCACGATGGAGTTGATTTTGGGACTGCCGCCTATGAGCCAGTACGACGCGGCGGCGACACCCATGTATCGCTCCTTCGCGGCTACGCCAAACCTGACCCCCTACAAGGTTGTACCTGCGCGGGTTGACCTGCAAGTCAAAAATAGGAAGACGGCTTATGGCGCAAACGAGTCTTTGGCGATGGATTTTTCGGATGTGGATAGGCTGACCGCGAAGCAGGTGGATAGACTAAATCGTATTCTATGGCACAGTATCAAGGGAGTGAAAACGCCGTACCCCGCTACGACTCGCGGAGCGCTACTCGCTTCGACAGGCGCTCCTCAGAAGCGAGATGACGACGATTAGTTACGGGGCGGGGCTGACCTGCACCAGCAGTTTCCCAACGTTCTTCCCGGAGAACAGTCCCAGAAACGCCTCTGGCGCGTTCTCTAGCCCCTCTACAGTATCTTCGTAGACCTTCACCGCGCCTTCGCGTATCCAGCGGCTCATATCCGCCTGAAACGCCTCTTCGCGGTGATAGTGGTCTACCACCAGGAACCCTTGAATCAACGCTCTTTTTACGAGGAGGGGCATTAGGTTGGGACCCGCAGGGGGCGTAGTCGCGTTATACTGCGAGATGAGTCCTACCAACGGAATACGCGCTCCGAGATTGATTCGCCCTAGAACCGCCTCTAGTATCGCCCCCGCCACGTTGTCGTAGTAGACATCAATACCGTTCGGACAACTCTCCTGTAGCGCTTCGTCAAGAGGTTGAGTTTTATAGTTGATGCAGGCATCGAAGCCCAACTCCTCCGTCACAAACCTGCATTTTTCGTCAGACCCCGCCAAGCCGACAGCGCGACAGCCTAGTATTCGCGCCATCTGCCCTACTAGGGAGCCAACCGCCCCCGCCGCCGCCGAAACGACTACAGTCTCGCCCGCTTTCGGCTTTCCAATATCCAGAAGCGCGGCGTAAGCCGTCAAGCCCGGCATACCGAGCGCTCCCAGAGCGTAGGAGAGCGGCGCGTGCGCGGGGTCGAGTTTGCGAAGTTCGCCGCCGGTAGAGACTCCGTACTCTTGCCAACCGTCGTAACCGAGTACGAAATCGCCAACAGCGAACGCTTCATTTTTCGATTCTATCACCTGACTCACCGTTCCGCCAACCATCGGCGTTCCGAGCGCGGCGGGAGTGGTGTAGGAGGCGACATCCCGCATTCTGCCCCGCATATACGGGTCGAGGGAGAGGTATACAGTGCGGCGTAGAACCTCCCCTTCCCGTATCTCAGGGACGGGATACTCTACAAGGGCGAAGTCGCTCGTTTGGGGAGTTCCCTGCGGTCTATTCGTGAGCGTGACACCGCGATTTATCAAACCAGACATGAGAATCTCTCCTTTGGCGGCTTCCGCGCCTCTTGGTAGTAGGCGCAGTGTGCGCGACCACTGTCAAAACAGCTTGGCGAGTCCTGGAATCTTATTCACTATACCCGCGACCAAGTAACTCAACGCGATTCCCGCCACGGTCACTACTCCCGCGAGTAGAAGCGGATTTGCATGAACGGGCTTTAGGAGAACTGACAACGCGACGATTACTATTGCGTGAAAAACGTAGACCCCGAACGAACGGTCCGCCATCCAGCGCAATGCGGGACTATCTACGTTCAGTTTTCTCGAAAAGAGAGAGAGTAGCCCAAGCGATAGTCCCAAGCCCGTGAACTGTTCCCATGTAGCGAACGCGAACGCCTGCCAGTGTAAGCCCCCGAAGTAGAACGTCTCCGTTTTGCCGCCGACCATAAAGAGCGCGGCGAGTAGGAGCGGCGCAATGCACAGCGCCAAGATTCCAGTGCGACGCGCCTCTTCGGAGTTCGCCAACACCGCCAACGCCTTATGTCGCGCAAGGTAGACTCCGCACGCGAAAGCGATGATATATTGCGGGAAATAGCAGGGCTGAAAATCGTGAAAACCATAACGAATGGGAAACCAGATGCGAACGAGGGCGGACGCTATAGCGAGCGCCAAACCTGCGAACAGTATGCGTCTAGGCTCCACCTTGTCTAAGGGCGCGTCGGGGCTTCCGTTAAGAGGGCGGAAATGCCTATACCATGCAAACATTGCGCTAATGATGAGAAGGAATAGCGCGAACCAGAGGTGACCTGTATCGAGTAGATACGACGTTTTTTGAAGGTAATAGAGGTAAAAATCGACAGGCGAACGCGGAGCGAGGTCGCCTTTTATCATGAGAATGACAAATGGGTGAAAGAGAGCCATATAGACGAGAGAGGGAACAAATAGCCGCATAAAGCGCTCTTTTGAGAACGCCGCCGCCCCTTTTCGCGCTACCGAGAGATGCGCGAAGTAGCCAGCGAGAAAGAACAGTATCCCCATAAAGAAGCTATGGATGTGCGTTTGCCACACCTTAAATACGAGTGATATGAGGAACGAGGGCGCTTTCCCGATTTTGAGTTCCCAGCCTCCGGCGTGACTATATGTAGCGCAAACGTGATAGTTAATTACCAGCATAACCACAAAAGCCCTGAGGTAGTCCGCCCAGTATAGACGCGCCTTTTCTACTGCCATCTCTCCTGTTGTCGCCTTTCCGAATAGATACACCCTTCCATTGTACCCTATAAAAATGGCTCTTCAATATCTTTAGTTTCGTAGGGCATGAGGTGGCGTTGAATTTCCCGCGCTCCCTTCTCTTGACATAGGAACGCTTTGTTTAGTATAATGGTTACTAACTTGATAGAATTACTAAACTCTTGCGGGAACGGGGGTTAGTAGAAGACAAAAGGAGCGTCAATATGGAGCGAAGGCAGTTCGGTAAAACCGATATGCAGGTCACGGCGCTAGGGTTTGGCGGCTCGGAGTTGGGTTATGGACGCGCCGATAGCGATGCGGTAGCCAAGGTTTTGAACGACGCGCTCGATTCTGGGCTGAACCTTATTGACACTGCAGAGTGCTACGGCACTGGCGAAGAGACTATAGGGCAAGCCGTCTCTCATCGCCGCAAAGAGTACTTTCTCTTTACGAAGTGCGGTCACGCCTCCGGTCTAGACCTCCCCGACTGGAACCCCGATATGCTCCGTCAGAGCATCGATAGAAGCCTGCAACGCCTTCAAACCGACTACGTGGATCTGCTTCAACTCCACAGCTGTTCGGAAGAGGTTCTGAGGCAGGGCGATGTGATAGAGGTTTTGAGAGAGGCGCGACAGGCGGGCAAAACGCGCTACATCGGCTATAGCGGAGACAGAGAGAACGCGGTATACGCCATTCAGTGCGGAGCCTTCGACAGCCTACAGACCTCTCTCAATATCTTCGACCAGCAAGCCGTAGACCTCACGCTACCGCTTGCGCGAGAGAAGGGCATGGGGGTCATTATAAAGCGCCCTATCGGGAACGCCGTCTGGCGCTTCGCAGACACTCCTGAAAACGGCTACATTGTTCCCTATTGGGAGCGTATGAACGCGCTCAAATACGATTTCTTGAGCGGCGGCGACCCCGCTCATAGCGCTTCCGTCGCTCTGCGATTCACGCTGGGGCTTCCGGGAGTTCACACCGCCATTGTGGGCACGACTCGCCCCGAAAGATGGCGCGAAAACGCCTCCTATCTCGCGCAAGGCTGGCTCTCCGAAGGCGAATACAACGTCATCCGAACGCGCTGGCGAGAGATAGCGCAAACCGATTGGGTTGGACAGACCTAACATAAACAGGCAAGGGGTAAGATTATGGCGAAAGCCAATGTAGAAGCCATTAAAAAGGCGAAAGACGGTTTGGATGTTTGGGACGACATTCTTCGCTACGCGGAGACGGGTTACGAAACCATCGACCCGGACGATATGTTGCGGTTCCGATGGTACGGAATCTACGAGCAGATACCTAAGAACGGTCACTTTATGATGCGCGTGAAGATACCCGGCGGCAATATGACCGCCGCCCAACTTCGCGCCGTCGCTGAAGTCACTCGCGACTACGCACGCGACATCGCCGACGTAACCACGCGCCAAAACTTCCAGTTCCACTGGCTCACCGTCAAAGACCTGCCGCCCGTCATAGAGATACTGAACCGTGCGGGACTCACCACGTCCGGCGCTTGCGGCGACATTACGCGCAACGTATGCGGTAGCCCTATCGCGGGTATCAACCCGACGGAACTGATAGACGAGCGTCCTCTGGTGGAGGCGGTCACAAAGTACTTTCTGAACAATAAAGAGTTCTCCGACCTGCCGCGCAAATACAAAATATGTATTACGGGAGAGTCGAATCCCTCCACCCAGCCCGAAATCAACGATGTGGGGTTCTACGCCGTCACTCGCGACGTGAACGGCGAGAAAGAGGTGGGCTTCCATGTTCGCGTGGGCGGCGGTCTCAGCACTCAGCCCCACCTTAGCCAAAAACTGAATGTCTTCGTCAAGCCGGAGCAGTTGGTGGATGTGGCGCGAGGTATCACGGAGATTTTTCGAGACGACGGCTATCGCAAGAACCGAAACCACACGCGCCTGAAATTTCTTGTCGCGGACTGGGGAGCCGAGAAGTTCCGCGAGGTTCTCATTCAACATCTTGGATGGACACCCGACCCTGCGGTGGAGTGGCAGGAGCCTTCGAGCGCGGACTATCCCAACTATACGGGCGTTCACGCGCAGAGGCAACCCGGAAAATTCTGGATTTGCGCCTCCATCATCACAGGGCGCGTCAACGCAACGCAACTCTACAAAGCGGCGGACATCTCCGATAAATACTGCGATGGAAGCATTCGGACAACGCATAATCAGAACATCATCTTCCCGAATATAGATGAGGCGAAACTGCCCGAAGTGAAAGAGGCTCTCCGCGAGGCGGGCTACGAGTGGGAGGTCTCCGAGTTCAAGCGCGGCGGCGTATCGTGTACGGGAACTGAGTTCTGCAATCTCGCCCTTACCGAAACCAAAGGGCGTTTGAAAGAGGTTGTCGCCTATCTGGAGAGCAAACTACTGTGGGACGAACCCATCCGTATCCACATTACGGGTTGCCCCAACTCCTGCGGTCAGCACTACATCGGCGATGTCGGCTTATACGGTTGCAAAGCGCGACTGAAAGACGGTACGCAGGTAGAGGCGTATGATGTCTGCCTTGGAGGTCGGCTTGGCTCCGATGCGAAGTTCGTTCGCGCTATTGGAAAGAAAATTCCCGCGACTCTGGTTAAGTTCGCGCTTGAGAACGCGCTTCGCAAGTACAAAGAGCTCAAGCATACGGGCGAAACCTTCGGGCAGTTCGTAGACCGTTATACCAACGACGAACTCGGCGAGTTTCTTGGGCTAGAGCTTATCGCGCAAGACGACCCGACATAGGCTCCCCCGCCGCCCCGCGCTCATGCGCCGGCTGGCGCGGATTAGCTCGTAGTTGTGCAAAAGAGCGCCCTTTCCGTTACTGGAAGGGGCGCTCTTTTCTTTTTATTGAAGTCGAAAGCGGGTAAAATAGCAAGTAGCGAACTCTCGTTGAGGCGGAAAATTCGAGAGACTTGAAGAGGTCAAAATGCTTGATACCTACCACGATGCGGATATCGAAACGATACGCGCCATAAGCGATGAACTTAGTATCGGTTGGCGCTTCTGGACATACCTTGCCTCTCAGGAGACGCTTGAATTGCGTGGCTTGGGGCCAAATCGCCCCGATGCGCCTTTCTGCCCTGCGCGAATCCTCTGCAAGCAGGTGGAATACGTAAGCGTTTCTGAACACCTCAAAAGTCCTCAAATTTTTGATGAGGCGGGGATAAAGCCCCTCTTCTCCGCGTTGCCACCCACTGCGGAGCTATCGCCCAGAATACTGATAATGCGGGACGCTCGCGCCGAGTGGTATGTCTGTTGTCGGGAGATACGCTATCAGAGAGAGGAACAAAAACGCCATGAGCTACGAGACGATTAAGGACACGCCTATACCTTTAGTTTCCGGTAAATCAGAGTGCAATTTGGTCTATTTTCGCCTCTGTGTTCTTCTTATGTCTTCGGTGCGCGGTCACTCCGGTTAGCAAATGG
>CAIJLM010000357.1 GCA_903821495.1 uncultured Chthonomonas sp.
ACGGTAGACTAGAGAGGACATCAGGCGCTCCAGGAAGAGGATTTGTTTGGCGACTTAACTCTACCTCAGAAGATGCCTGATGTCGTAACACGTATTTTGTCTACATACTTTTACCGGAAACTAAAGTCGGAGAGAGTCTCCTTTTTCACGGAAGCCGTTTCCGCCCAAGCCTTCACCCACTCCGGCGTTGTAAGTGTGGGAATGGCAGGGCTGTACTCTCTAGCGATACGCAGACTCACCTTGTCATCTGTGACAAGTCGCCAACCCCGTTGCACGGCTACGGCGGTGGAACGCGCCTCCCCGTCGTCCATTTCGCTAGCGAACATTACGAATAGCCTCCGCTCCTCTTCCGTCAGTTCCACCTCTTGCAAAACGCCCGCGCTGAACAACGGCTCCAAGTCAACCTTGATGAGTTCGCCCTGCGGGTCTTCTTCCGGTAATGGGCGCAGATAGAGAATCTCTCTTTCGCGCACCTCTCGAACAACGTAGGAGGGACAGGCAAGCGCGGTCAGTATCTCGCTCTCTCGCTTTGTGGCGATAAGGTTAAGTAAAGTGCAAGCGTCCCATATTAGCCCCTGCTCTTGCGGCATTACATTCGCTCCGCCGGGGTCAGGGTGAGCGCGTCGCCAAAGTCGAGGTCAATGTGATAGGGTTCGCCGGAAGCGTTGACATCCTCTAGGCGGACTAATCGGTTCACGGTCTCCCGCGCCTCCACTCGGCTACAGCGTAGTAGACGCGCCAGCTCCGTCTCGCTAATTCGCGCCTCTTCACAGGCTTGAACCGCAAGGCGGACATAGCGTTCCGGCAGTCGCTGGGGCTGAGGCGGAGGTGACATCAAGCCTAGATGCTCTCGCATACGTCCGCTCTCGAAGCCCTGTCCGCTAAGTCGCTCCCACGTTCCGCTCTGCACGCACCCTAAATTTTGAAGGCGGCGCGTCATCGCCTCCACCGAAACCGCGTACTGCTCCGCCAAGTGGCAGAGGTCGGCGACGGTGAAATCTTTACGGCTCTGCACAATGCGCCGAAAGCGCTGACGTAGCCCCGCAGAGGGCATGAGGAAGTGGGCGGCGAAAGCGTCGGCGAACTGCTCGGCACGGGGCTTGCGCTCATACTCGAAGAGAATCGCGACATCCTCCTTGTACCTATCCATCAAAAAGTGGGCGTACTCGTGCGCCATAGACCAGTTTTGCCGCGTTTGCGGGTGGCTTCCGTTTACGAGAATACAGCCGCCTAGTCTGTCCGTGTAGACGAACATTCCGGCTATTTTGAATTCGTTCAAAGGCAGTATGAAGACACGCAAGCCCGCGTCGTTCTCCAGAGTCTCTAGCAGGTTTGAGAGGGGCCCCAAGCCCAAACCAAGACGGGAACGCTCCAGCGTAGCCACCTCTTCGGCGGCGGACTGTGCGCTCAAGCCACCCTGCGTATAGAGGTCGGGCGCAGAGTAGCGCGGCTTATGCGCGTTCAGCAACGTCTCTAGCGAGAGGTAGTCCTCGCATATTTTCTGGAAGACGCTAACCGCCTCTTCCACCGCCTCCCGCGCCACCTCCGTAGGCTGATTCAAGCGAAACAGGGGCGTGAAATCGCCGATAAACTCGCGCTGACTGACCATCTCATGCACGGAGCGCCCATAGAGTTGGGCGAGTTGTATCAGTTCCGCGGGTTTGACAGGGCGGTTCCCCTTCTCCATGGCGACGAGCGTAGGTCGCGACACCCCTAACTGCTGGGCGACCTCCTCCTGCGAAAAATTGCGACTCCGCCGCGCCGCCGCCACCTGCGCCCTAGTTCCTCTGGCGCGATTTGTTTGGATAGGTTTTCAGTCATGGTATGTTCGCCTTGCTGACATATTTGCATTAGTAGTTGTATATTAGCATAAAAATCTGACTTTGTAAGGCAAGATTGTTGACGCTCTCTGTTCAGGGCTGTGGGAATCCTCTCACTTCATCTCACCCCGCGAGGTATATGCGCTAACTTAGAGGCTTTTCGCCCACCCCATCACAAAGGGCAGGGCGAATGCGACCCCTCTCCAACCTCTCCCCTGAACGGAGAGAGGCGAATGCACGGTACTGCAAGGCTTCCGCACTGACCCAGCCACCCCATCCCAACCCTTACCCCTTCACAAGGGGAAGGGCGAATGCCCGGTACTGCAAGGCTTCCGCACTCCTCAAAAGTCGGCGGAAACGAGAGCATTGCAAGTCTCCCCTTTGTGAAGGCTCACTGGGGTATGTATGGCGCTTAGGGTCAGGGGTTGAAAACCCCTGCCTGAGTAAAGCAAGCGTCTTTCAGACGCAGGTATCCGACGACGGATAGCCTTTCGAGATAGCGATAGGCTTTCCA